>JBEKRW010000087.1:0-8760 GCA_049517595.1 Candidatus Cybelea sp.
ACCCGTTCCAAAAGCTTGAGGTTCGTTTGCGCCACGTCGCGCGTTCGGTCGAGAATCGCTTGGCGATGCCGGACGGCGATCTCTCCGAGAAACTCGGTGATTGGCGAGTTCGAGACCGTACAGTATTCGCGCGACGTCAAGTAGAAGTCGCGCCGCCGCTTGTCCGGTTCGACGATCCAGCCGACGCGCAAACCGCTTAGCGAAAAAGCCTTCGACAGATCTCCGACGACGGTAGCGTTTTCAAGGCGCGAGGCTGAAGCCATGGCCCGGCCGTAATAAATTGGGTGGTAGACCTCGTCGGAGACGAACTGGACCCTGCGTTCTGCCGCAAAGTCGTGGAGCGCTTCCATCGTTTCGTCTGCAATAACGCCGGCCGTGGGATTATGCGGCGAGTTTACAAGAATCAGCTTCGTTTGCGAATCGGCCAGCCGGCGTATATCGTCGAGGTTGATCTCGTAGGAGTCTTCGCGCCGCAATCGGTACTCCCGTACTTCCAAGCCTAGCGCCCGGGGCACGGCGTGGTACGGAGGAAAACACGGCGCAGGCACGATGACGTTTGCGCCCGGTTGCGCGGCAGCAGAGAAGATGTGGCTCAATGCTTCTGCCGCACCCGTCATGACGAGAACGTGCTCGATTGGAACGCGTTGCATTTCCGCGATCGCCTGCCGCAGCGGCGTCGCTCCGGCGGCTCGCGAATAAAGGACGTCGGATTGGAGCAGGCGATCGAGGCTCGATCGTCCGTCCAACTCGAGCAGACTCCTCAAAGTCCAGGCCGGCCCCGTGCTTCCGCCCAGGGAAAACTCCGGCTCAGACTCGGCATGTTCTTCCAGCCAGTCCTCAAGTAAGAATGATTGCAACACGCCGCTTTGGATTCCAGAACGCTCCGTAAATCTCCGGTGCGGGGGATCGGAAGAAGGCTTGCGGCGGGGCCGCGCGCCTGAAGGGCCCGACGAGCTTGCTGCTAGAACCGCGCTACCGCGGTTGCTTCGACCTTATACTTCCAGAGGGCGTGTTCGCCCATGCCCCAGGAATCGGCGAGGTTGAGCGCTACGTTATTGATATTGCCATACATGATCAAGCCGGCCGCCGGTTGAAAGATACCGCCTCTGTTGAAGACGAATCGGTAGTCATAGATGCCCGAGAGTCTTAGGCCTTTCCAGCCAGGCGAATCCACGAACGAGTAGCCCGGGAGCGTAAACGTGCCTTCGTAATAACTCGAGTACCAGGTGCCCGGCGGCCGAGTGATGCTTTGATCGTACTCGTTGCTGTAGGCAACGGAAAGACCGGCGAATTTCCACTTTAAGTCGTAGAAGAACCTGAGTTGCGTGTCGCGGCTGTCGACGTTGTTGGCCTCGGTCGGCAGCGCGATTCTCGCCTGCAACGAGCGATCAAACGTCGTGGACGCTACGTTGTAAGAATATCCCAGCTCGATGTTGCCGAGGCCCGAAGAGGGGTTCCCGACTAACGGGTATTTCGTGATGATAGGAATTCGAATCTGAGCCTGCGCGCACGTGTTCCAGAGATTGCGGTCATAGCGCATATCGTATTTGGCCTTGCCCGTGCCGTCGGGATTGCCCTGAAAATAGTAGTAAACGGTACCGTCGTGGTCTTCGGTATAGATCTCATCGCCGATGTCGTAGAATGGCTCTTCAACAAACGGCGTTGGCGTCGGGGCCGCGCCCTGCGAAACGACCGAACCGACGGTGGGGGCGGCCGACGGAGATCCCGACGGAGCGGGCGAAGACGCCGCAAGTGTGCAGCCGGCGATCGCCTTAATCGGCGATACGGTGGCGAGCACCGCGAAGAGGCCGGCGTGCCTCAGTGCTACCGCAGCAAAGCGTGACGGAGGTTTCCGCACTTTCACGACGCTATTACAACGACGCACTAAGACCGGAAGGTAGACGGCGTTTCTCACGTCGGACCAGCCGACCAATCGTAGCACTGCCGGCGTCCGTTATTTGAGAATGTTGATCGTGCGTGCGGCGACGATTGCAATGGTAATCAACGAAATACCGCTTTGGAACATGACGAGCAGCTTCGCTCGGCCCGTCAAAGGCATCGCCTCCGTCGGGCTGAACGCGGTCGAGGTGGTGAAGCCTAAGAAGAGATAATCGACGATGCTGGGCCGCCAATCGGGTGGGACTCGTGCGGAGTCGTCCATCGCCGGAAAGTCAAAGTCGGGGTATTGCGCTTCCTGGTTCAAGCGGGCGTCGGGGCCGCCCCCGTCGACGAGCCAGTAAATCAGCGTGAAGATGAGGATATTGCACGTCCAAACTGCGACGGAAGTATAAAATAATGGAACCGGCTCCAGTTTGCCGGGATTTTCGACGACGTTGTACGCCGCCACTAGGAGATTCGCCGAGTTGAAGACGAGCGCAGTGCCAACAGCGCCGAACTCGGCGATGCGTTCGAACCGTCGCCAGAGCGTGCGCCCATGCGTCAACCCGACAAGGATCATCGGCGCTAACATGAAAGCGGCTCCCAAATAGGCGAAGGAATTCGGCACCAGATGGTAGCGTTGTGGCAGGAGCGTTATGAGCGCGACGATCGCAAACGTGATGAACACCGCGCCGAGGCGCGGGGCGACCCGCTCACCCGACGGGGATTGCGCTGAACTTGGCGTCGGCCGTTTACGCGTCGAGATCTCCGATCCAGCGCAATGTACCATTTTCGCCGGCATGAAATTGCCGACAGTCGCCGAGAGCACGATGGCGACCGTTGCGATCGCAGTACTGCTGATGGCAAGATCGGCGGTCGCCTTTGCGTCGAATCAAGGCGAGCGTCGTGGACGCAACGACGCACGTAGAAGACTGCATGTGAAGCTCCTCCGAATTTAGGTTCCCCGAGCGTCGGCATTACCCTGGGCCAGGCGCGTCGCGTGCCGGAGTTCGCCCCGGCACGAGCCACGCAAAGAGAAGCGTCGCGCCCAAGGCGCCGGCGATCTGAGCCAAAATGAACTCCGGCGTATCTTGAGGCCGGATGCCCGCGAACGTGTCGGAAAGCGAACGCGCGATCGTCACCGCCGGGTTTGCGAACGACGTTGACGACGTAAACCAATAAGCACTGGCGATATAGGCCGCAACCGCGAGCGGAAGCAGCGCCGAGCGGAAGCGCGTGCAACCCCAGATCACCAAAAGCAAGCCGAACGTTGCCACGAATTCGGCGAACCACTGAGCCGGGCCGCTGCGAACGCGGTGGGATGCGAACAGGATCGGCAAGCCGAACATCGTGTTTGCGGTGACGACGCCGGCGATCGCTCCGCTCAGCTGCGCTCCCACGTAAAGGGCGGTCTCGCGCCACGAAATGCCGCCACGGATTGCATCGGCGATCGACACCGCTGGATTGAAATGCGCCCCCGAGATCGGTCCGAGCGCCGCGATCAGGCACATGAGAATGCCGGCCGTGGCGAGTGTATTCTCGAGCAGCGCGAGGCTCGCGTTTCCGTCGGACAAGCGTTGGGCCATAATGCCCGAACCGACGATGCCGGCGAGCAGGAAGGCCGAGCCTAGCGCTTCCGTGGCGCCTCGTTTGAAAAGGCTCGTCACCCGCAGCAGGCACTCCGCGCGCCGTTGCGCTCGACGGTGTCTTCATGGACGGTGTAGATTTCCCACCGCCGGCCGTCCGGATCCGTAGCCCATACCTTAGTCTGCTTGGCGTAACAACAGGTTTCGTCGCGTTGCACTGACGATACGAGATCGGCGCCTTCCAAGCGCGCGATGGCGCGTTCGACATCCTCGAGGTCGTCAACGACTACGCCGTAATGGCTATCTTCGGGCACTTCAACTCGTTCGCTTGCGTCCAAGGCAAGCTCGAGGCCGGGGTTATCCGTAATGAAAAGCGCGTAGTCGGCGAGCAGTTTCACCGGTTCGATATCGAGCAGCGTCGAGTAAAAGCCGGCGCTTTTCGCCAGATCCGTTGTGGCAAAATTTAAATGCATTTTCACGCTGCGATCCTCTTCCGAAAAACGAACGCCAAGGCGGCGTCAATTCGATCCCGGGCATCCGGCGCGAGGCGATAGTAGACCCACGTGCCGCGGCGCTCACCGGTGATGAGGCCGGCCTCGCGCAGAATACGCAAGTGATGCGATACGGCCGGCTGATTGAGCGGAAGGGCGCCGGTGAAATCGCAGACGCAGACCTCATACTTGGCGCGATCGAGCGCAGCGAGGATCGTCAGCCGGTGGGGATCACCCAGAGCCTTGAAGAGCTCGGCCTCAGCCGCAAGGTCCAAGTTGGGGATCTGCGCCGGCGGGCAGCACCGTTGTATTGACATTTATCGATACTATCCATTGAATCGACTATTGTCAATACAATGATTTCGCGACGACGGGGTTCCGATCTACCGCAGAATGGGATGAACAAAGCGCCGCGGCTCGGTCGAGCTCCCCGCGAGGAAAGCAACGACGGCTTCGCCCTCGCGAAGCCGTGTGCGGGGTAGCGAGACAACTCGCTTTTTGCGTTATTCCGTTACCGTAAGGCCAAGTGGGTCGGCAAGCCCCGTAGCACTACCGGAGATCGTTTGGATCGGCGCAACGTTGCCGCTTGCGGTCGCTGCAAAGCCAAGGATTGCGTTCGAGCCTGGATTCGAGACGAATATCTTACCGCTCGCTTTACTGATTGCAAGCCCGAAGCTGAAGCCGTTCCCTCCGCCGAGACCGGTCTCCGACCCGGAGATGGTGCGAATCGGCGCGACGTTGCCGGTCGCTCCGGCGGCGAACTCGCTGATCGTCGCCGTCTTAGTATCGAAGACGTAGACGTTGAGCGAAGCGTCGACCGCGACGGTGCCGGGAGCTACCAGTCCTGTGTTGCTTCCGCCGATCTGCGCCTGCATGGTAGAGGATCCCGCTGGAAAGATATCGATCGTTGCCGCCTTCGAATTCGCCACGTAGAGAAGATTGTTGCTGTCGATGGCCAGGCCGCCCGAGTCGGAGATGGTATGCTTGGGCTTAACGCAGCCGTTCGCTCCAGGCGCGAATACCTCGACGGCGCGGCCGCCCTCCGGTAAGAACGCAGAAACGAAGAGTTGCCCCTTGCTATCGAACGCCGCGGCGCTCGTCTGACTGGGTTTGGGGAAGCACGAGATCCCGGTCAAGAGATCGCCGGCCAGCCCGAACGTTTGGAGCGCGGCCTGGCCGCCCGAGGCGATGTTGCCGGTTGCAATGCCGATGCCTTCTGTGGAACTGAAGGCAATGGCGTAGGGTCCATTAATGTGACTGATGACGGTGGTCGGCGCAACGTTTCCGTTGGCGCTTTCGGCGTATTCCCGAATCGAGCCGCCCAACCCCGTGTTTTCGTTCGCGACGAGAATGAGCGCAGTCGCCGCCTCGTGCATTGCTGCGTCGGTGAAGGAGGATCTCTGCGGCGCGCCGTCTGTGGGAAGAGTATTTGGCGTTACACCGGTCTGCGCGCCAGAGCACGCTGCGAGCGCGAACCCGAGGCTAACGCCCGCGATGTGGTGAGGTAATTTCATTTTGATTCTCCTGAAAGGTAATGTGTGCGTTTATCGTGTCGTAGGCGTGTTGATGTCGCTAGTATGAGGTCGTCTTATAAAAAAAGTGTGAGTGTTAGTCTGAAGAAACTCTGAACTACTTCTGTAGTGACCGGTCGGTGATCGTTGCAGTATGGCGTGCGACTTCCACGCTGCGGTACCCGAGAACGCTGAGTAACTTGCTCTGCGGGACTTGAAGCGGGCCCGGTTTATCAGCGGTGCCCGGTGCGGGTTGCGGGTATGCGGTGGAAGCGGCGGTGGCGAACCGGATGTTCCCATCGGTGTGCTGGACGATCTGGTGAATGTGCCCGTTGAGCACCGTGACTGCATTGAAGCGTCGCAGCGCGGCCAAGACGCGCGACCCGTCCTCCGTCGTCCAGCCCCACGGCGGAAAGAGCGCGTAGAGCGGAACGTGAGCGAAGACGACGATCGGCGTCGAGCTTTTTTGCGCGGCGAGATCTTTCTCGACGAAGTCGAGTTGCTCGGTGCCGAGCTTTCCGTCGATTTCGAAGTTGAAGACGTTGACTAGCGAGAGGAAGTGCACGCCACCCTCGTCCCACGAGAACCAACCTTGGGGAGCATCGCTGCGGCGAAATGCCGCGAAGAACGCATCCGAGGTGCCGATCACGTCGTGCTCGCCGGGCAGGACGATGAGCGGCGCCTTGAGCGTGCCGAGGAGTTGTTTTGCCGTATCGAACTGCGCGGGTTTGGCGAGATGCGTAACGTCGCCGGTGTGGACGACGAACGACGGCTGCACGGGCATCGCGTTGATCGCAGCGATGGTTTGTTGAAGCGTCCCGATCACGTCGGGGTTTTCGGGATGCGAGAATCCGATATGGCTGTCGCTAATTTGGACGAAAGAAATTCCGCCGTCCGCAGCGAGCGCCTGGGCATTGAAGAGGCCGCTGCCCGACAGGGTCCATGCGATACCGGTCCCGGTCCAGGCGACGTGCTTGAGAAAGTCGTCTCGTTTCATGTTTAGGCTCCTTTACTTTGCTGCAGCCGGCAGCACGACGATCGTTGCTTTCATCCACGGATGCAGCTCGCAAAAATAGTGGTAGGTTCCGAGGGTTGCGAAGACGTGCTGCCACGTACCGGCGGTGTCGAGCCCTTCGGAATCGAACGACTTGTCGGTTGCGGTCACGGTGTGCGCTTCGTCGTCGTCGTTGACGAATGTGACGCGATCGCCCACGTGGACGGTGAGGGCCGGCGGATTGTACTTGAAATCCTTGATGCGGACGGTCGCGACGGCCGGAAGCAGCGGCGGAACGGCAGCGTTGACGCCCGTGGTGAGGGTGAGGGCCAGCAGTGCGACGTGCAGGTTCGAAAAAAGTCTATTCATGTGGGTGCATATGCCGCCGCTGGAATGCCCGGATGAGTCCGGCAATCCGAAATCGGCCCGGGCGGCATATCAAGGGTGTGAATCCCATAGGGCCGTATGTCAGCCGGTAGATGGACGAGCTCGTCGAGGCCTTTGCCGAGCGCAGGCCCTCGGGGCTCGAGCAGGCGTACGCGCTGTGGTCGCGTCTATTCTTTAGCGTTGCTCGGCATATCATCTCGGATAGGGCGGACGCTGAAGATTGCGTGCACGACGCACTCGTGCGCGTGTGGCGCGCTCCCAATCGCTTCTCGGGGAACCGAGAGATGCTAAAGGCGTACTTGATTGCGTGCGTTCGCAACGAAGCGCTCATGGCGCTTCGACGTGAAAGCCGGCACGATGCTCGCGCACTGAAGGCGGCCCGGTTGGCTCCGGTGACGACCGTCGAACCCCCGGCCGTAGATCCCGTTGAGACGCAGCGATTACAAGGCGCGCTAGCGCGCCTTCCCGAGGAGCAGCGAACTGCGCTCGTGCTCGCGTACTACGGAAACAAGACCCAGGTCGAGATTGCGAAGGAGGTCGACGTTCCATTGGGCACGATCAAGAGCCGTATCTCGATGGCGATGCGCAAGTTGCATGCGGAACTGGCAAGCCCCGGAGGGAGCCGGTAGTGATCGAACATTTAGGCGAAGACGCAGAACTCTATCCGCTTGGGATCCTCGATGACGATGCGGCTCGCAACGTCGAACTTCACATCGCGCTGTGTTCGGCGTGCGCGCAACGCGTCGCGGAGGCGCAAGCCGTAGCGGCTTCGCTGGCAGCGGCGCTACCGCTGGCCACGCCATCGCCGGCCTTGGAGCGTCGCCTGCGCGAATCCACACGATCGCGCTCAAGCGCCAAGCCGCGCGCGACTCTTTTCCCCTTCGCACTTGCAGCAGCATTCGCACTGGCCTTTCTCGGCCTCGGGTGGCAGGCGCTCGTGCTCCGCGACCGGCTCCAAGGCGATGATGTTGCGCTCGTAACGATGGTCCACAGCCATTTCAACCACGTCTCGATGGCGCCGGAATCGGCAAACCCGGTTGCCGCGAAGATTCTCTATGCGCGGGACGGCTCGTGGATTTACATCATTGCCGATAAGCCCGGCGGAACGTTGCACGCAATCGGGCACACGGTGGCGGCCACGACCGATCTCGGCCTGCTAACGAGTACCGGCCAGACCGCAACGCTCCTCGTGCATCCGCGCGAGCGCATCGTATCGATCACCTTGCAGCGCGCCGGCACGGACGTCGCGTCGGCTAGACTTGCATATTAAACTCGCGCTTTACACTTTATTCATATCGCACCGCTAGACTTCGGCAAAACACACACGCTGCCGGAGGATTCATGTCTAGGAAGTCTAGCTCTAGGAAACTCAGTGCCCTCGGTGTTACGTTCGTCGCCCTCGCGCTCGCTGCGTGCGGAGCGGGCAGCGTCGGCACCGGCAACACCGCACTAATGAATGGCACCATGTACACCCTTCCCGCGGTCGACTCGGATTTGGCGATGATCGCCACCGTTCCGAAAGACACCATCGGTGAAGAACTCCCCGAAGAAGGTGTCGGATCGATTAAATCGCCGGTATGGAAGGCAACGTTAGGCGGATTCACGCAAACGCAGCACACGCAGTCGCTCGCGTTCCCGCCCGGGACCAAGATCACGATTCACAACCTGTCCTCGAGCATCACGCATACGCTCGACGTGGTTAAAGTAATCTCCGGGCCGCCGGCGGTTTTCCCGTCGAACCCGAATCTCTCGATACCGGCAAAAGGCGACGGCAAACTCGAAGCCGGCTATGCGAGCGGCCCGATTAGCCCCGGCAAGTCGGTGACCGTCACGCTGGTGAAGGCCGGCACCTATGAGATCGGCTGTGCGTTCCACTATGGCGAAGGCATGCGCGACGTGCTCGTTGTTAAAGA
>JBEKRW010000088.1:0-8751 GCA_049517595.1 Candidatus Cybelea sp.
ATAAACTGTCGCACGAAGGCACGCTTGAAGCGACGATTAGCGATACGGCGGGAACTCCGGGAGCATGTGCGTGGAGTGTGCAAAGCGGGGACCTGGCCGTGATGAATATCTTTGGTACCAGCGGGTCCGCCGGCTCTGTGCTCGTCTACCCTAAGGGCTCGGGCGGGCCGAACAGCTACACCAATCCAGAGCAGTTCTACTATGCCTTCGGAGGCTACGATGGCTCCGGCAACTTGTTCTTTGACGGCCGCAAGGCCGCCGGTGCGTTCATCCTTTCTGAACTGAAAAAAGGCGCCGCTTCCGCAACGACGATAAAGCTAAAAGGCGGAAAGGTTTATTTTCCAGGGATGGTTCAGCCGATTGCTTCTTCGACCGCCGACCTTATTGTAGGGGATCAGAATTGCGAAAACGCTATGGCGGCTTGCGTCTATAGCCTATCGATTTCTGGCGGAACCGGAACCGTGAAAGAGCAAACGAAACTCGATAACGGGGAAGGCGGACCTGTCTGCGACCTAGTTCAGGCTGTCGTGGAGAACGGCAAGGTCCTGGGATCCGACAACGATTACTGCGACTATGGCTCCAGTGCAACGTACGTGTGGCCGTATCCGGCGGGAGGAAGCCCGCTCCTGACCAACGCAGGCACGGTGTCACAGCCATTTGGTGCCGCCGTCAGTGTACTGGGGAGCCGTTGATGAAGAAAACGTTGAAGGCTGCGTTGTGCTCGGCTGTCGCATTGCTCGCCGGCTGCGTCGAAACACCGTCCCTTGCGCCGTCGATCCTCCAAACTGCATGGATGGATGGCAGCGCGGCTAAGGCCGATTTGGCTTACGTCGCCGACGGCAACGGCGAGGTGGTGGTCTTTAATCTTTCAAACGACTCGTTAGCTGGGGTACTCACGCGCTTCAACGACCCCAAAGGGGATTGTGTAGATAAGAAGGGCGACGTCTTCGTCGCGGATTTTGGCGCGCTGAAAGTCGACGAGTACGCGCACGGCGGCAAGAAACCGATAGCCGTCATCGACACATCGCCTTATCAACCCTATGCGTGCTCGGTCGATCTGAAGAGCGGAAACCTGGCAGTGGCCAACTACGGCACGACAACCAAGGGCGCGGGCAACATCGCCGTGTACGCGCACGCGACGGGCCAGCCGGTTCTATACACCGACAGCAGCATCGCGAACTTCGAGGCATGCGGATACGACGGGCAAGGGGATCTTCTTGTTAGCAACGGCGCGGCGGGCGAGGATGGCTATTCCTCGTTCGCGTTACTTGCAAACGGCGGCACGCAGCTGACGAACGTTACACTCCCGGGCCCGTCGTCCGGTTTCGCCTGGCGCGAAGTCGACGGAATTCAGTGGGATGGCCGTTACTGGACGGTCGATGAGTCCGGGGCCACTTATCGTATAAGCATCAGCCACGGCATCGCCTATTACGTCGGCCACACATACCTTGACTCCGGCGGAGGGGGGCCCGCCTGGCTTTATGGCGGTACCGCCAAGAAACAAGCGACGCAAGCTCTGGAAGCCGACGGCGAAGGCGATTCGGCAGTCTACGTTTGGAACTATCCGGCCGGCGGCGAGCCGATAGCGTACCTCAATCAGGGGTTGGACGAGCCATTCGGAGTAACGGTAAGTCCGGCGGCCAAATAAGAAAAGAGTGAAGGCGGAACGATGGCATATTCGAGGTTGAAACTTTGCGTCGCGTGCGTTGTCGGGTGCGGCACGGTGCTGGCCGGGTGCGGCGGTCCACCAACCTTTGTAGGAACGCCGACCTTGGCGAACCGCGTCGCTCAACCGTTCGAAGGCGAAAATGCTTCGTGGATGGATCCGAACGCTACATCCTGGGACCTGCTATATGTCACCAATGGAAACGCGGTCGTCAACGTTTACCGGTACTGGCAGCACAATTTGGTCGGCGTTTTAACGGGTTTCAGAGACCCATTGGGTGAATGCGTCGATAAGAGCGGCGACGTTTACGTAGTAGATGGCGGAGAGTACGGGCAGGGAGTCCTTGAGTTCGTCCGGGGCCGTAAGAAGCCGTCGCGCATAATCGCGGATAGTAATTACCCCTCGGGATGCGCGGTGAATTATAAGACCGGCGATCTTGCAGTAGCGAACATTAGAGGGGGCTCGGGTCGAGGCGGCAGCATCTCCGTTTACAAGCGGGCCAGAGGCAAGCCCATTGTCTACTCGGATCAAGAGGGCTTTATTGCCTGCGCGTACGACGGCCGCGGCGACCTCTTGGCAACGAGTTACGATGGGTATAGTTACTATGCCGCGTCGTTTGCTTACCTAGCCAAGAACGCCGTTCGGCTGAGCGACATCGATATTCCAGGGTCGAGTTCCAGCTCTTATTATCGGGACGTATTGGGGCTGGCCTGGGATGGAAAGTACTGGGTTATTGAAAGCTACGACGATCTCTATCGCGTCAGCATCAAGAAAGGTGTGGCGTCGTACATCGGTGACACGACCCTTGACGACCGGTACACCCCGAATGGCCCCCTAGCGTTTTACAGCCCAACCTACGGGGGCTCGGCGAACCAGGTCGCTGGCGCGATATACGAAGACGGCAACAACAACGCCGTCGAATATTGGAAGTATCCTTCCGGGGGTGCGCCTTATGCAGCGATCACGCATGGGCTCGACTATCCTTATGCGTCGGTCGTCAGCTTAAAGCCGTAGCCTTGCTTCGGAACTGGAGCTCTAGCTAGCTAGTTATCGTCGTCGGGGCTCTCGTTGCCGGGCGGCTGCTTTAAAAAATAGTCGCGGCCGAGCGGAGCCGCAATCGGCGTGAAGGCGCGGGGCGCACGCTTAAAGTTAAAGCAGTCGGAGAAATCGTCGGCGCGAGCGTCGGTCGTGCCCAGCGATCCCAAGCCGAAGGTCTTCTCGGCAAACTTCAAGATGCTGCCGAACTCGTGCTGGCGATGCGAGACGCAACCGCGCGGTGTGTACGCCGAGATTACCACGCCGGGCACCCGGAAGCCGAGTTCGTACGAGTTATAGACGACCGGCGAAACGTGGTCGTACCAGCCGCCCCAATCGTCCCAAACGAGGAAGATCGCGGTGCTGTCCCAGTACGAGCTCTCGCCGACGGCATTGACGACCGAGGTAACCCATGAGGGGCCCGTGCCGTTCGTGATGTACGCGTGATCGGACGCCTTTGCCGTGGGCGTAACCCACACGACGCTTGCCAAATCTCCGCTCGAAATATCGGTGAGTACCTTCGATGGCGGTGCCACGACTTCGGTTGAGAACTGAGACCCTTGCTCGATATGAAGAATTGCATCGGGCGCGTTCCAGAGGCCCGGTCCGGTCTTCCACACGTAATATCGCCACGTCAGTCCTTTGGCCGCTAGTAAATCCATGAGCGTTGGCCGATCGTAGCACGGATAGGTTTCTTGGAGCTCCTGGCCATTTTGATCGATTACCAAACCTAACGATCCCTTCGGCGAATCGCAGCCGCCTGCGAACTTTTGATCGGGGTTGTAGGCATTCTCCGACGCTCGCAAGCTCGAAGTCGCACTAAGCGTGGATGTGCCGCTGATTAGGTACTGATGCGCGGGGAGGCTGGGTCCTTCGTTGGTTTCGAAAAGGTGATCGGCGAATCCGTACTGCTCGGCCATGTCGAAGTACGGCTGAACTTCCTTGCGCGGAACGTAACCGTAGGAAGCGACGTCGCCCTTTGGGCATGTCTGATTCTTTTTGCAATCCGACTCGCGTTCCATACTAAAGCCGTCCATCTTCCCGCTGTCGCTCTCGACTGCATAGGCATCGTGCGTGTGAGAGAGATCGTATGGTGCGGTCAAAGACTCGGGCGTTAAGTTGATCCGCGTCCCCGCCGAGTTCGTGCCGTACGGCTGCGTGTCGGCGCCTTTGAGGCCATAGAACAGGTCGTCGGGCGAACGATTCTCCTGAACGATAATTACGACGTGGCTGATCTTGCCGTTCGTAAAGGTGCCGGGCCTGGCGATCGTGCGAAGCCCGACGGCCCCGCTGTCAAAGGTTCGCGAGCTCGGCGAAGGAGTCGAAACGATGCTGTTACATCCCGCCGCCACGACGAGAAGCAGGGCCGGCGAGAGTCGCACTACTTTATCCTCTTCCTACGAGCCCGCGTGATATCACGAGCCGCTGAATCTGTTGGGTGCCTTCGTAGATCTGCGTTATCTTCGCATCGCGCATCATCCGTTCGACCGGATAGTCGACGGAGTACCCGAAACCGCCGAGTACCTGAACCGCATCGGTGGTGACCGACATCGCTACGTCGCCGCATTTGAGTTTCGTCATCGCCGCCCAGAGCGTGACGTCGGGGCCACCGGCATCGCAGCGGCGCGCGGCCTCGTAGAGCATCAGGCGGGCCGATTCGACTTCGGTCTTCATGTCGGCGAGCATGAAGCCCACCCCCTGGTGTTGGCCGATCGGTTTACCGAAGGCGATCCGTTCCTTGGCATAGCCGGTCGCATAATCGAGGGCGCCCGCAGCGATTCCCAGAGCTTGCGCTGCGATGCCGGGGCGCGATTTGTCGAGCACCTTCATCGCGATCTTGAAGCCTTCGCCTTCTTCGCCGAGGCGATTCGCCGCCGGCACTTCGCAGTCGGAAAAGACCAGCTCGACCGTCGGGGATCCGCGAATCCCCATCTTTTTCTCGAGCTTGCCGACGGAAAAACCCGGCGTGCCTTTCTCGACGACGAATGCGGAGACGCCGCGTGAGCCTGCCTCGGGGTTGGTGACGGCGAAGACGCAGACCACGTCGGCAACGCTGCCGTTCGTGATCCAAATCTTTTGGCCGTTGAGAACGTACTTCTCGCCTTGTTTCACGGCCCGGGTCTTCATCGAACCCAGCGCGTCGGAGCCGCTGGAGACTTCGGTCAGCGCATATGCGACCAGATGTTCGCCCGAGGCGATTTTCGGAAGAAAGCGCTGCTTCTGTTCCTCGTCGCCGCCGATCATGATGGGCAGCATGCCCAGCTCCTGTACCGCGACGATGAGCGCGCTCGAAGCGCAGGCCTTTGCGATCTCTTCAACCACCTTCACGTACGTCACAAAGGTGCCTCCGAGGCCGCCGTACGCCGTCGGAATGGGAATGCCAAGCAGGTCGTTCTGCGCGAACAGCTCTTTGACGTCCCAAGGGAACTCGCCGGTGGCATCGATCTCGGCGGCGCGCGGAGCGATCTTCTCGGCGACCAGCTCGCGCACCATTTCGAGAATCATAGCCTCTTCGTCGTTGCTTGCAATTTCGGTAGGTGCCATTGCCATAGTAACGCTACCTTCCACGAAGGCAGGGCCCGTTCCGTCGGCGCATTAGGGCGGCATGGAGAAGGTCTATGCGTCCTGCGCCGAGGCGGTAGCCGACATTCCCAGCGCTGCCTCCATCGCCGTGGGCGGTTTTGGCCTCAACGGGATTCCGCACAACCTCATCGAGGCGTTGCTTGAGCAGGGTGCCACCGATCTGGTAACCGTCTCGAACAACTGCGGCGTGGACGGCTGGGGGCTTGGCGTCCTGCTGGACAACCGCCGGATCGCGCGTACGACAGGATCGTACGTAGGCGAGAACCGCGAGTTCGAGCGCCAATATCTCAGCGGCGAACTGGAAGTCGAGCTCGTTCCGCAAGGAACCCTAGCCGAGCGTTTGCGCGCGGGCGGCTGTGGCATTCCGGCTTTTTACACGCCGGCCGGGGATGGCACGCTGATTGCCGACGGCGGCTTGCCTTGGCGCCATCGGCCCGACGGCAGCGTAGCGGTCGCTTCGCCGAAAAAGGAGACGCGCGTCTTTAACGGCCGCGAGTACGTTTTGGAGGCTGGAATCGTCTGCGACTACGCGCTCGTTCGCGCGTCGGTGGGCGACCGTTCGGGCAACCTGATCTTTCACAAGTCGACGCGAAACTTTAACCCGCTCTGCGCGATGGCGGGCAAGATCACGATCGCCGAAGTCGAGGAGCTAGTCGAGCCTGGTGCGATCGATCCGGAGAACGTGCACCTGCCCGGCGTCTTCGTGCAGCGTATCGTGCACGTCGGGCCGCAAGGCAAGCGCATCGAACGCGTCACAACGCGACGGGCTTAGGATGACATTTCATGGCGCTAACTAGAACGCAACTTGCCGCTCGCGTGGCGCAGGAGCTGCGCGACGGACAGTACGTCAATCTCGGCATCGGGTTACCGACGCTGGTTCCAAACTACGTGCCGCCGGACGTCACGGTCACGTTGCAGAGCGAGAACGGGATACTCGGAATGGGCCCGTACCCATTTGAAGGCGAAGAGGACGGGGATTTGATCAACGCCGGCAAGGAGACCGTAACGGTTCTGCCCGGCGCATCGTTCTTTGATTCGTCGCTTTCGTTCGGCATGATTCGCGGCGGGCACATCGACCTCGCCGTTCTCGGTGCGATGCAAGTCTCCGAAAATGGTGATCTCGCAAATTGGATGATCCCCGGAAAGATGGTCAAGGGGATGGGCGGAGCGATGGATTTGGTTCACGGTGCGAAGCGGGTGATCGTCATGATGGAGCACGTTGCCAAGGGGAACGTGCACAAGATCGTTCGCACCTGTTCGCTGCCGCTCACCGGCAGGCGAGTCGTCAACCGAATCATCACCGACCTTGGCACGATCGATGTTGGCGCCGGCGGTCTGATCCTGCGCGAGCTGGCCCCCGGCGTTACGGTCGAGGAAGTTCAAGCCGCGACCGAACCGCGGTTGCAGGTCCCGATCGCGCCGATGGTCATGGAAATTTCCGGCTCTTAGGTGCGGACGGTGCCTGGCGGCTAAGGACCGGCCGGGGAGGACCCGATAATAGAAGTACGTCGCTGAGGCGTTAACGGCGCGCCAACGGGTTAGGATTTGACCTGTTGGTGGCCACGGTATTGCAACCTGGCGCCCGGAATGCCATTATGTAGGCCGGGAGATAGGAGGTCCGGATGCGCCTTATTGTCAGGCGGTGTTCTTCGTACTCTAGTCGCCTTGCTAGGCAAGCGAGGGTATAAACATGTTTCGTTCCTGGAAATCTGCCATCGGCCGTGCCGGTGAGATGCTAAACGACGAGTCTACCTACAGCGAGAAAAATTCGACGCAAGGGGAAGCTGCTAACGATTCGCCTTTGGGGCGATTGCTCGACGACCTAAAAGCGTCCGAAGCAAGACGAAACGGACAGCGTCCCAACCCCGAGACCGCGACGGTGTCTCAGGCAGCGCCGGCCGCGGTGCCTGAATCAGCGCCGGCCACGGTAGCCCAATCAGCGCCGGCCGCGGTGCCTCAATCAGCGCCGGTAACGGTGCCTCAAGCAGCGCCGGCAACGGCGTCCCCAACAGCGAAGGTGGAGACCGCAATGCCCAATGATGTCCAGCCCACGCCCGTAGCGAGTAACGGCGCACTCAATGGCGCACTCGATGGAGCGCAACGGCTGATCGCCGAGCAGCGCAAAGCTGCCGAAGCGTTACTTTCAGAAGTTTGCGCACTTGAAGAGCGACTCAAGGGCGAAGCGAAAGCGGCGCAGGCGGCGCAAGCTTTTGCGGCGGCGAACGAAAAAGCTAAGGAGGCCGTGCTTCTCGAGCGGCAGGCCAAGGAGCTGGCTGCAACCGCTTCAGAAGGCTATCGGGCCTTGGCGACGGAGCGCAAAAATGCCGAGACGAAGATTGCGGACTTGAAGCAGCAGTTGAGCGCACTCGAGGCTCGTGCGAAGGAATGTGCGGCCGAGGAAGTCGTGGCCGAACGTAAAGCCGGAGAGGCTAAGGAGCGCGTAGTTGCCTGTCAATCTGCATCGGTGGCAGCACAGAAAGAAGCTAAAGCGGCCGAAGAACACGCGGCAGCTTTAAAGAAAGAGCTGCCGGAATCGGCGCAAAATCTCGTCGGAATCAACGAAGTACAAACGCTTGCGGCGCGCATCTCCGAGCAGGCTTCCGCGCTAACGCGCAGTTAGTTTACTAACTGGGCAGCACCCTACGCCGATAATCCGGCGAACTGGGTCCGATAAAGTCGGGAATAGAGGCCGCCACGCGCAAGCAACGTTGCGTGGCGGCCTGACTCTACGATGCGGCCGCGATCGACGACGAAGATAACGTCGGCGGTGAGAACGGTGGAAAGCCGGTGTGCGATCACGAGGCTCGTGCGCCCCTTCATCACGACGTCTAGCGCTTTTTGAATCGCAGCCTCGTTCTCGTAGTCCAGCGAGCTGGTCGCCTCATCGAGAATCAGAATTCGCGGATCCTTGAGCAGAACGCGCGCGATCGCCAAGCGTTGTCGCTCCCCGCCAGAAAGCTTGTGACCGCGCTCGCCGACGACCGTCTCGTACCGATTGGGCAGCGCGTCGATGAACTCGGCGATGTTGGCAGCGCGTGCTGAAGCCTCGAGCTCGGCATCCGTCGCGCCGGGCTTGCCATAGCGGAGATTGTTTGCGATCGTGTCGTGAAAAAGATACGTCTCCTGCGTCACGATCCCGATGTCGCGCCGCAGCGAGTCGAGCGTAACCGTGCGTAGATCGTTCCCATCGATCAGCACGCGGCCGCTTTGAGGATCGTAGAAGCGCGGAACGAGCTGCGTGATCGTCGTCTTACCGGCGCCGGACGGCCCGACAAACGCCGCGACCTCTCCCGGCCGCACGTGGAAGGAGATGTCGTCGAGCACTTCGCGCGCCCCGTCGTATGAAAATACCACGTTCTCGAAGGCGATTTCCCCGTTGACTTCGGGCAGAGCGGTCGCTCCGGGTGGATCGTACTCCTCCGTCGTCATGTCGAGGTATTCGAAGATGCGTTCGAAGACCGCAAGCG
>JBEKRW010000089.1:0-8545 GCA_049517595.1 Candidatus Cybelea sp.
GTCGACGTAACCGTGCCCGTAAATGCCAATGCCGCATCCTTCCTCTTGGTATTCGGCGATGCGTTTCATCCCGAGTGGCAGGCGACCGTCAACGGCAAGCTGCTCAACCACGTTATCGTCAATGGCGTTTCCAACGGATGGATCGTGCCGGCCCTTCCGCAAGGCGGAACGATCGCTTTACGGTTCGCCGGTCAGCGATACTATATCATCGCCGCGATCGTCTCGTTGATCGCTCTCGCCTTACTGACGCTGCTTGCGCTGCGGCCCGAGCTCTGGCCGCTGCGCGCTCCGAATTCGTAGTGGAATCGTCCGTCGTCGCGGCGCTCCGCCGCGCGCTACGCTACACGGTTGCAACGGCAACCGTCGCGCTCGTCGGCTCGAACTTGCTGCCGGAAACGGATGCCGAACGTTTGGCGACCACGGCGTATCTCGCCGTGATCTTTGCGGCCGCAACGCTGGTGGCATTACACTTTGTTTCCGGCGGCGCGACGGCGGCTCAAAAACGGCCTTTGGTCGTCACTTTGCCCACAGCATTGCAGTCGGTGGTGCTCGTGGCGGTCATCCTCCTCGTCGGCGCCGCGCTTGCCGGGCAACCTGGAGCTGAAGCGTTTGCGTTTCTGGCTTTCGCTGCGTTCACCGCGCTTATGGCGCTGTCGGGCGCCGGTATCTTTCGGACGCTTCACGCTGCGCTCGTGGCCGGCGGCGGCCCCGCTGCCGTTACGCGCTACAGCGTGTTCGCCGTTATCGTCGCGCTGCTGATTGCGACCTTGCTGCCGGCGGAGATCAGGGACGGCGTGGTGGAAGGCGCTTGTTGGACGCTCGTCGTCGCCGCGATCGCCCTCTCGATCTCGCTCATACGGAGAACCGGCTTAGGCAAATTCGTGATGGCCGGCTTTAAGGGCGGCCCAACTAGATTCTTCGAGCGCACGATCGGCTACGCGGCATACGCTTGCGCGGGCGCGCTGCTAGCTGCCGCGCTGTGGCCACAAAACGGCGACACCTTGGCCTTTAGCGCGTACGTCGCTATCGTCATCGCCACCGTTGGGGTCGCAGTGGAAACTCGACTCAGGCTCTTGGCCGCTTCCCGCCGCACGACTTCGATTTCGAATCCACGGTGAAGGGCGGCCCGATTGCGGCCGCACTCGCGTTCGCCGCGTTCGTCGTCGCGAAGGGAACTCCAACCCTGCGTCACGACTGGAACTGGCCGATCGACCGGCTCGCAATTCCGTCGTTCTTCAACGAGTCGATCGGCGGCTGGCTGCCCGTTGGGTTTGGTGTAGCCAACACCCATCCGACGACGTATCTGATCGCGCTGCCGCTTACTGCGGCGATGTGGGTGGTGGGGCCGCTGATCGCTTTGGCACTATTTGCGTTTGCGACGGGCTACTGCACCTCGCGCGCCGCGGCAAACGTTGCCGCGCGGTTGGGGAGTGCCGCGCCGGCCGCGATCGGCGCGGGGATGCTCGCGCTATTCAATCCGTGGGTCTATAACGAAGTCGTTGCAGGGCATCTCGTTATGGTGCTGGCTTACGGCGGCCTCATCGGTTTGCTGGCCGAAATGCTGCGCGGCCGCGAGGCATCGCCGGTCCGTTTGGCATTGTGGCTGGTTTTAATTGAAGCGCAACTGCAGTTCTTCATCGTCGCGATGGCCGCGTCGTTCGCGTTTGCATTTGCGACCAAGAAATGGCTGCCGATCGCCGCCGCCGCGATCGCGGCTCTACCGACGGCCGTCGGCCTGATAGCCGATCGCGGCGCGCTGTTACAAACTCCCTACAGCGTGCAATGGCAGGCAAACCAATCGCTCTCCCCGGTTGCGCTGCTCTCGTTGGGTGGCTACTTTCCAGGATATGCCGACCGGCTGGGACTCGCGGCGCAGGTTGCGATCTGGACGCTGTGCGCGCTGGCTCTGGCCGGCATGCTTGCCGGGCGCCGCCGGCGAGCGGTCAGATGGGCCGCGGCGGCAGCCGGGTTGGTCTATCTGTGTGCGCTGGGCGTACACGGCCCGCTCGACGTCGCATATGAATGGACGGTCCGCTCGGTTCCCGAGAGCGGCGTCTTCCGCGAGTTGTACGATTTCGGCGGCGTCTTCGCTGCGCTCCTGATTGCGCTCGCCGCGGCGGCGACGGGCCGGATGAAAGCGCTCGGATATCTCGCGCTGCTCGCGGGCGCCGCGTTACCGATAACCTGGCTGATTCATCCGCCGAGCGATCTCTGGGTCGGAGCGCAAACCTATCCGCATCCGATCGTCGCCGCGCAACCCTTTTCACGGGTGGCGCTTCTGCCGGGCTTCCAGCCGCTGCAGTTGCGCACCGGTGGGGGTGACGGCGCGGACCCCGACGCCATCGCATATCCCGGTCACGTCGCCGCTCTCAACGAGTATCTGCCGGCGTATCCGGTCGACATGGCGCTGGCGCAGTACGAGCAGAACGGCGATCCAACAGCCTTACGTGCTCTCGGCGTCAGTCTGATCGTCGCTCGTCCCTGGCTGGTGTCGCGATCGAACGGAGAGATCGGTTTAGCAGCGTCGTCGTTGGGGGGACGCCTGCAACCCGCTGGGGAGCGAAGCAGCAACCTTGCCGGTGCTGCGCCGTTGATCTCGGCGTGCACGAATGCTCGCATCGTCGCGTCCGTCGATCGTTTGGGACCGTGTGATATCTTCTTTGGCGATGCGCCGGGATACGCGTTCGTCACTCCGTTGCGCGGTCCGAGCGATTCGATCGATCCCGCGGTGGCGTGGATCGACGCGCGCCTCGCATTCGCTCGAGTGCCGGCGCTTGCCCAAGGTGTCGGCGGTGTGCTGACCCAGTCGAGGCAGGCGATTCCAGTCACGCCGGGTGTCTGGCTGCTCGCCTACGTGCGCGGCCAACTGACCGCTTCAGACGCCCGCGCCCTGGCTTCCGGCCCTGGTGCCTTTACATGGATCTCGATTCCGCCAAACGTCGACTCGGTTCGGTGCGCGGGTCTCTGCGAGTTAGTGGCCGAGTCACTCTACTTTCCGGCGATTCCGCTTCATCAAGGTGTCGCTCGAACCACTGCGTTGCCGTTCGACCAGGTCGCGCCGTGGCTCTATCGCGTGCGCGGCGTTGCCGGTGCGGCTGCGCTCGTGCGTTTGAACGAGCGTTACGATCCCGGGTGGATTGCGCTGCGGGCATGGCACGTGCTCCCGCACGTTCGCCTCGCGCTTGCGGCCAACGGCTGGATTCTTACCGATCGCTCGTCTCGCGACGTGTTCTTCGTGCAAATCGCTGCATTCTTACAGCAAATTGCCGAGCTGGCCGGGGTGGTTTGCGTGCTTTCGCTGCTGAAGGCGCTCGTCCGCGAGCCGACGAAGCGCGTTTAAGTGACGATGACGACGCCGGTTCCGTTTGTCGATCTCAAAGCGCAGTTCCGCGCGATATCGGAAGAGGTCGTTCCCCGGATGATGCAGGTGATGGAGAGCGCGGGCTTCGTTCTCGGTCCCGACGTAGCGCTCTTTGAAGAACACTTTGCGACCTATGTCGGCACCCGCTATTGCGTGGGCGTCGAATCGGGGACCGGGGCGCTGGAGCTGGCCTTGCGAGCCTTGGGGATCGGGCCGGGAGACGAGGTCATCATTCCGGCCAATACGTTCATTGCGTCGGCGCTGGCAGTTTCGGCCGTCGGAGCGTGCCCCGTGTTGGTCGAGATGGATCGTGCGTACCTGATCGATTCTGAGCTGCTCGAAGCGGCGGTCACGCCGCGCACTAAAGCAATCATGCCGGTGCATCTGTACGGTCAGGTCGTTCCGGTGGAACCCATACTCGCTTTCGCCCGGCGCCACGGTCTGCGTGTGATCGAGGATGCCTGCCAAGCGCATGGCGCACGATATGAAGGCCGGCGCGCCGGAAGCTTCGGGGACGTGGGATGTTTCAGTTTCTATCCCGCAAAGAACCTCGGAGCGTACGGAGATGGCGGCGCGATCGTCTGCAACGATGCTGCTCTGTACGAGTCGTTATGCTTGCTGCACGACCTTGGCCAGGCAAAGAAGTACGTACACACCGTCAAGGGCGACAACTGCCGCCTGGATTCGTTGCAGGCGGCAGTGCTCGACGTAAAGCTCGCCCACCTCGATAGGTGGAACGAGGCTCGCCGCAATCATGCCGCCGCATACGACCGCCTTCTGCGCGAAATCGGCATCGAGCCGCCGGTGCGCCTGCACGATGAGGGCCACGTCTATCATCTCTACGTCATCGAAGTCGAGAATCGCGACCGCGTGCAAGCCGCGTTGCGCGAGCGCGGCGTCGCCACCGGCGTTCACTATCCCATTCCAATCCATTTGCAGCGCGCCTATGCCGATCTCGGCCTTGGCCCGGGCTCGTTTCCGCTCACCGAGCGAAGCGCCGCACGGGTGCTCTCGCTTCCGATGTTTCCCGAGCTGACGGACGACCAGATCGTCAGCGTGGTCGATGCCCTTGCGAGCTGCCGGCCCCTGCTAGTGTAGTCCCCGAATGGAAAGCAAACCACTCGGCGTCGCTGTGGTCGGAGCGGGCTACTGGGGGCCGAACCTCGTTCGAAATTTCTACGCTTCCGAAGAGTGGTCCGTTCGTTGCATCGTCGAGCGCGATCGCGCGCGGCTCGAGCGCTTGCGCCGGCTCTATCCAGCCGTTGCGGGCCACGCGGAGATCGAAGCCGCGCTATCCGATCCGCAAGTCGATGCCCTTGCGCTAGCGACGCCGCCGCGCACCCACCGCGAGCTTGCGATCCGGGCGATCGATGCCGGCAAGCACGTGCTGGTCGAGAAGCCGCTGGCCGAGAACTTTCGCGACGCCGAAGAACTTTGCGAACGCGCGCGCCGCGCCGGCGTTTGCCTGATGACCGATCACACCTTTCTCTACACCGGTTCGGTTGAGAAGCTGCGGTCTTTGCGTGAGAGCGGCGCCTTGGGCAAGGTCTATTACATCGACTCCGTGCGCGTCAACCTCGGACTCTTTCAGGAGAGCAACGTCGTCTGGGATCTCGCGCCACACGACGTGTCGATCATCAACTACGTCCTCGACGAACTGCCGCTCTCTGTCGCCCTCCAACTCGGCGCCTGCGTTCATGCCAAGACCGCCGACGTCGCGTTTCTGACGATGTGGTATCCCAGCGGCTGTCTGGCGCACGTGCATTTGAGTTGGCTCTCACCGGTCAAATTGCGGCGCACGATGGTCTCCGGAAGCCTGAAGATGGCGGTTTGGGACGACGTTGAGCCTACCGAAAAGGTTTATATTTACGACAAGGGCGTCGTGCTGGACCCGACGAGCTCGACGCTTGCGCAGCAGATGGTATCGTACCGGTTGGGCGACTTGCACGTACCGCTGGTCGATAACCGCGAAGCGCTCGGGAAGCTGGCCGCGGATTTTGCCGCGGCCATTCGAAACGGCACCCCCACGCGTTCCGACGGTCCCTTTGGCGCCGGCGTCGTGCGCGTGATCGAAGCGGCGCTGCGCTCCGCCGAGCTTGACGGTGCAAAGGTTCCAGTGACCGTATGAAGGTCTCGTTTATCATTGCGGTGCTCAACGAGCGCAAGCGGCTTCCGCCGGTAATCGAAAGCATCCGCGGCCAGGAGTACCCGCCAGAGTTGGTCGAGATCGTCGTCGTGGACGGCCTGTCGGAAGACGGCACGCAGGAGTACGCGCGCGGCGCCGGTTGCGTCGTGGTCGACAATCCTCGCCGACTGGCCGAGCCCGGCCATCTGCTCGGCTATGCGGCCGCAACCGGCGATCTCTTGGTGATCATTGCCGCCGACAATATCTTGCACACGCGCGATTTTCTTACGCGCATCGTGGAGCCGTTCGACGATCCCAACGTGTATGCGGCCGTTCCGCGCGTTGTCAGCACTCGCGACGATAATTTGAGTACCCGCTACATCAACGATTTCACCGACCCGTTCAACCACTTCTTGTACGGCGACGCTGCGGCGCCGGCAACGTTCGGACGAGCTTATCGGGTAAAGCGTAAGACGCCCTCGTATCTCGTCTACGATTTCCCGGCCGACAAGCCGCCGCTCGTGGCAATCGCGCAGGGCGTGACGGTGCGCGCCGCCGCGCCGCGGCGTGAGGGCTGGGAAGAGGACGACATCCTTCCCATCGTGGATATTCTGCGCGAGGGTTTCGACGTGGCGTACGTCCCCGGTGCGATGATCGAGCATCACACGGTGGAAGGGCTGCGCAACTTCGTGAACAAGTTTGGGCCGCGCATCGCCAAGCGCCTGGAGGACCGGGATCAACCGGTGTGGGAGCGCGCCGCAGCCTGGACGCCGGGGCGAAAACTGCGCGCGTATCTCTGGCCTTTCTACTCGGTATCGGTCGTCGGGCCGGTCGTTGCGGCAGTCTTTGGTGCGATTCGCGACCGTCGCGCGACGTGGTTCTATCACCCCGTGATTAACTTCGCACTCGGCGTGGAGTTTTGGCGGCGGGCGTTGCCCTATGCGTGGTCGCTCGCCGGGCGCCGGCTCCGAGGAGAGCGCGCGTAGTGCCGGGCCGAATTTTAGTAACCGGCGGCGCCGGGTTCATCGGTTCGCATATCGTCGCGGATCTGTTGCAGGCGGGTTATCGCGTCACCGTCTTCGACAACTTTTCGAGCGGCTTGCGCGAGAATCTAGCCGCTTTCGACGGCGAGGTCGAGATCGTCGAGGGCGACATTTTGGATGCGGAGGCGCTGACGGCGGCCGCGCGCGGCAAGGACGTGCTCTCGCATCAAGCGGCGCAGCTCGAGATTACCAAATGCTTGGAAGATCCGCTGGACGATATGCGCACGAACCTCGTCGGAACGATCAACGTGCTGAATGCGGCGCGGAGCGCGGGAGTCGGGCGCGTCGTCAACGCATCGTCGGCCTGCATTTACGGTCAGGCCGTCGATCCACCCAGCGACGAAGACGCCGCGCCGCACGATCCCAACTGGTCGTACGGCGCCAGCAAGCTCGCTGGAGAAAAGTACGCGCAGATCTTCGCGCACGACTACGGCTTCCCGGTGCACTCGCTGCGGTACGGAATTACTTACGGTCCGCGCGAGTGGTACGGCCGCGTGCTTACGATCTTCCTCAAGCGGCTGTCGGAAGGGAAGGCTCCCGTTGTTTTTGGGGCCGGCGATCAGCTGCGCGATTTCGTCTTCGTCGACGACGTCGTGCGCATCCATCGGGCCTGCATCGAGAGCGGGCTGGGCGGCGCACAATCGTTCAACGGCGGAACGGGCATCGCAACCTCGGTCGCGCAGCTCGCGCGCCTCGCCTGCGAAATCTCGGGTACCGGACTCGAACCGGTCACTGAAAACGTGCAGCCCGGCGAAACGTCGTCGCTCGTCGAAGGCCGCATGCGCTTGCCGTCGGAGCTTGCGGTGATGCAACTCTCGCCGGCTAAGGTGCAGCGAGTCTTTGGTTTAACGCCGCAGGTCACACTTCGCGAAGGTCTGCGCCGCGAGTGGGAGTGGCTCTTAGAAAATCGTCATCGCTGGACGACGATGAGCTACTAGCGTTTTAGTTAAGCGCTCTTCGCTTTACCAAGAGATGACGATCTCGCCGTTACCCGCAGGCGCATCGCCCCCGCGGTTCTTTACGTGCTTTGCGCCCTGCTCGACGAACGACGAACCGCCGCCCCCGCCGCCGCCGCCGCCGAAATCGGCTCCGCAGTACTGGGAGTCCCCGGAAATTTGGTAACTGCCGTAGCTGCAATAAAAAGACGCAGCGCTCGAGCCGCCCCCGCCTGCGCCGTAATACCCCCCGCCCCCGCCGCCGGCGGGTTCGTCGCACGAGCCTGCGCCACTACCACCGACGCCTTGCTTACCACTGCTTCCCTCGCTCCCGTCGCAACTGCTCCCGCTACCGAAGCTCTCAAAACCGCCAGCGCCACCGGTGCCCCCACCACTCTGCGAGCCACCGCCACCACCCTCGCCTTCGATTCCACTGCCGCTCGACGAGCTCGTCGAGCCGCCTCCGCCTGCATCGCCTGACAGACCTCCACCACCGCCACCAGTGCCGCCGTAAGAATAATACTGCTCCTTACAGCCGTGATAGCATTGGTCGATGGTACCGCCTGCGCCACCGCCGCCGGCGGCGACGACGACGCGATCGGCCAACGCGTCGCCGCCCTGTCGCACGTCCGAGGCGCCGCCTCCGCCATATGCCGGGTAGGCGTAGTAGTCGTTGTCCGGTCGAACGCGGTTCGTCTGGGCCGCGTTGCAACGATGCAGACAGTATCCAGGGCCACCGCCGCCGTTATAGCCGCCACTCTCGTTCGTGCCTTCGCCACCGACTAAGACCGCGAGGGATTCACCGGGCGACACCCGGATCGTGGCTTTGACAACGCCGCCCTGACCGCCGGCGGGGAAATCGCTGTATCCGCCGCCGCCGCCACTGGCCCCATAAGCTCTGATCGTAACGTTGGTTACGTAGCTCGGAACCACGAATGTTTGCTCGTAGCCGGTGTATTTGAAGGTTTGCTTATGGCGGTGTGGCGCCCGTACCGACCCGACGGACGACGGCATTGACGGAAGGCCGCTACTAGCGCCGCAAGCCGCCAAGAACGCTGCAGCAAAGCTCGCAGCGGCGAGA
>JBEKRW010000090.1:0-8487 GCA_049517595.1 Candidatus Cybelea sp.
TCAAACCGCCGAGGAGATGTTCGCCAGCGGCATCGACTTTATCACCGGAGGGAATCATATTTTTGACAAGCGCGACTTCGGCGAGTACTTAGAGACCAGCAACCGAGTGATTCGACCGGCCAACTATCCGCCGGCCACGCCCGGACGGGGCGCCGGTACGTTCGTCGCCGACGGCGTGACCGTGGCCGTCCTCAATTTAATGGGACGCACGTTCATGCCGCCCGTGGACGATCCGTTTCGCTGCGCGGATGCCATGGTCACCGACCTTCGCCGGCGGACGCCGGTGATCGTCGTCGACCTTCATGCCGAGGCGACCTCGGAAAAGGTGGCCATGGGGCGGTATTTGGATGGACGCGTCTCGTGCGTCGTTGGTACGCACACTCACGTTCAGACGGCCGACGAGCAGATCTTCCCGGGGGGAACCGCTTATCTCAGCGACCTGGGGATGACGGGGCCGATAGATGGAGTCATAGGAATGGAGAAGGGGCCCGTACTCGACCGGTTTCTAACCGGTTTTTCGGAGCGGTTCAACGTGCAAAAAAGTGGGATGAAACAGCTCAACGCGGCGGTGGTTTCGGTGGACCGGACCACGGGGAAAGCTACCGCCATCAAGCGCATCTTTATGCGAGGCATCGCATGACGGCCGCGGGGGGCGTTACCTTAAAAGTCTCGGCCAAGAGCAATCCCAACGCGGTAGCCGGAGCGTTGGCAGCGGTTCTCCGCGAGCGCGAGACCGCCGAAGTTCAGGCCGTCGGTGCCGGCGCCATCAATCAGGCGATCAAAGCCGTTGCTATTGCGCGCAGTTACCTCAAGGGTGCCAAGCTCGACGTGGTTTGCACGCCCTCTTTCGTCCTCGTCGCCATCGACGAGAGCGAGCGCACCGCGATTTCGCTGCAGGTCGAACGCCGCCCACTCAAAGAGAAAGAACCCGAAGTTGAAAGTTGACCTGCATTCGCATACCAACATGAGCGACGGCACGCTCAGCCCGCAAGAGCTCTCCGATTTCATGGGCGAGCGCGGGGTCGAGGTCTTCTCGATCTCCGACCACGACACGCTGGCGGCGTACGGCGCCTTCACGCCGCCGTCCGGGGCGCGCGTAATTACCGGAATCGAGATCAACACGACCTGGCGGGAGAACGAAGTCCACATTTTAGGGTACGGCGTTCCGCTGGAAGCCTCGCCGATCAACGAGCTGCTCGAATATAATCAAGTGCAGCGGCGGATGCGAGCCGAGACCATGGTCGAGCGCTTGCGGCAGGCCGGCTACACTTTGACGCTCGACGACGTCTTGCGGGAATCCGGCGGATCGTTTTCGATCGGCCGGCCGCACGTGGCCAAGGCGCTCGTTCGCCTTGGGGTCGTGGATAGCGTCGACGCCGCCTTTAAGCAGGCGCTAAGCCGCGGCAAACCGGGTTACGTTCCGCAGCTTTACACGACCCCCGAGCACGCCATCGAAAAGATCACGGCGGCCGGTGGCATTCCCGTGTTGGCTCATCCGGGCCGGCTCAAGGACCGCATTCTCATCGACGAGCTTGCAAATCGCGGCTTGCGAGGCCTCGAGGTCTTCTATCCGCTGCACAGCGCGGAAGACACCCGGGAGTTCCGAGAGACCGCGCGGCGTTACGGGCTGGTGATGACCGCAGGAATGGACTTTCACGACATTCGCTACCACACGCAGGGCGTCGGCATGGATGTGGACGCGCAGGACCTTGCGCCGTTCTTTGACCTTGTCGGAGCGATCGCCTAAGTTTTATCCGGGGTCTCGTGCCCCGATCCGCCGGCGTACCCGCGCGAGAGATTCGCGCACCGCGGCCTCGCGCTCTTGCAAGGCCTGCTCTTGCAGCGCGACGACATCCGGGTCGCGCATAAAGCGATGGTTGATTCGTACGTTATAAGCAGCGCTCGCGAGAGCAGCCCCGGCGAACTCGGCCGCGGATCCGACGTCGCTGCTAAGCGACTGGATCGGAAACTCCAGCACCTTTTCGAGCAGTTCGAGGACCTGCAGGCTTAGCGCCGTCGCGCGCAAGGGTTCTTCGGCAGCTCGCGCGAGCGCGTCGTCGAGGGCCTGCCGGCGTTCGGCGTTTGCGGCTTCGGTATCCTTAGGTAACGCTTGCGCGGCGACCACGGCGGCAAAGGCCTCCTCGTCGCGGAGGCGCGCCTCCGCGATCTCGGCCCGCAGCGAGTCGGCGCGCTCGACGATCGCATCCAGCGCCTCGGCGGAGGCTGCGTTGCGGGGATTGCGCCGTGCGATTCGCGCAACCATGGCGGTCAGCGCGGCACCGAACGAGGCGACTAGCGCCGCGGCGCTTCCGCCACCGGGCACGGCGGCGTCGGACGCAAGCCGCTCGAGATATGCATCCAGCGTCTCCACGCACCCAGGGTTGGCCGGCCGCGGCATGCGACCTTCGTAGGTCTCTATCGCGGCGGAGGTGGCGTACGATGCGACGAAACGTTTGCCCACCTTCCCCACATCGTAGGAGTTCTCAACTTGCCTCTTTTGGATTCAGCCCCGGGCCACGTCAAGGACCTGGGCCGCGCCGAGGCCGGCCGTTCGCGTATCGGCTGGGCCGCTTCATATATGCCCGTACTCGCGCAGATTCACGACCGCTTCGAGCTGGAAAAGCCGCTGGCCGGCATTCGGATCGGTGCCTGCCTTCACGTGACGACCGAGACCGCCAACTTAATGCTCGCGCTGCGAGCCGGCGGCGCGGAGATCGCGCTGTGCGCCAGTAACCCGCTCTCCACGCAAGACGACGTCGCCGCCGCCCTCTGCGAATACGGAATCGCCACCTATGCGATCAAGGGGGAAGACCACGCAACCTACTATTCGCACATCGAATCCGTGATCGCCACCAAACCGCAGATCTCGATGGACGACGGCTGCGACCTCGTCACGCAGATCTTCACCAAGCACCCCGACCAGTTGGCGGAAATGATCGGCGGCTGCGAGGAGACGACGACCGGCATCATCCGATTGCGGGCGATGCAGCGCGACGGCGTGCTGCCGTATCCAGTCATCGCGGTGAACAACGCGCTTACCAAGCATATGTTCGACAATCGCTACGGTACCGGGCAGTCGACGCTCGACGGCATCATTCGCGCGACGAACATCTTGCTGGCTGGGCGAACCATCGTTATCGCCGGCTACGGCTGGTGCGGGCGTGGAATCGCGTCGCGCGCGTCCGGCATGGGCGCGCACGTCGTCGTGACCGAAGTCGATCCGCGCAAGGCGATCGAGGCAGTCATGGACGGCTACCGCGTAATGCTGATGACGGAGGCCGCCAAAATCGGCGACATTTTCGTGACGGTCACCGGCAACTATCACGTCATCGGTGAAGAGCACTTCAAGTTAATGAAGGACGGCGCGATCGTCTGCAACTCCGGCCATTTCAACGACGAACTCGATCTCGAGGCCGTTGCGCAACTCGCCAAGGGTAAGATCGAGCCGCGTGAGTTCGTAGCGCAGTACGAGCTCAACGACGGCCGGAAGATATGCATCCTTGCCGACGGCCGGCTCGTGAATCTGGCGGCGGCCGAAGGCCACCCCGCCGCGGTAATGGACATGTCGTTTTCCAATCAGGCGCTGGCAACGGCCCATCTCGTCAAGCACCATCGGGAGATGTCCAAGCGCGTCTACGACGTTCCGCTTGCGATCGACGAAGAGGTCGCGCGCCTCAAGCTCGCCTCCATGGGCGTCGATATCGACACGCTTACGCCCGAGCAAGTGAAGTACGCCGAGTCGTGGAGCGAGGGTACTTAATGGCGTACAAGCGGCTCTTCACCAGCGAATCGGTGACCGAGGGGCATCCCGATAAGCTCGCCGACCAGGTCTCCGACGCCGTGCTCGACGCGCTGATCAAAGACGATCCGTACTCGCGAGTCGCAGTCGAAACGTTTGCAATCACCGGGCAGATCCATATCGCCGGCGAGGTAACCACGAGAACCTACGTGGACATTCCGCGTTTGGCGCGCGAGGTCGTCCGCGAGGTGGGGTACACCAGGTCCGCGATCGGCTTCGACGCCGAAACCTGCGGTGTGAGCGTTTCGATCGACGAGCAATCGCCCGATATCGCGCTTGGCGTCGATCGCTCGCAGGAGGCGCGCGCCGGCGACGACGACGAGTTCGAGCGCATCGGAGCGGGCGATCAGGGCATGATGTTCGGGTACGCGTGTCGCGATACCGACGAGCTGATGCCCCTGCCGATCGTACTGGCGCACAATCTAACGCGACATCTGGCCGCGGTGCGCAAGAACGGCGACATTCCGTATCTGCGTCCCGACGGTAAGTCGCAGGTGACCGTGGAGTACGAGGACGACCGTCCGGTTCGCGTAGAGGCCGTCGTGCTGTCGACGCAACACGATCCCGACATTCCGCTGGAAGAGATCCGTCGCGAGATCACCGCGCGCGTGATCGACCACGTCATCCCGGCGGCGATGTACGACGAGCGCACGCGCGTCTTCGTCAACCCGACGGGCCGTTTCGTCATCGGCGGTCCAAAAGGCGACGCCGGGCTCACCGGCCGCAAGATTATCGCCGACACCTATGGCGGAATGGCGCGCCATGGCGGCGGAGCGTTTTCGGGTAAGGACCCCACGAAGGTCGACCGTTCCGCCGCCTACGCGGCTCGCTGGGTTGCCAAGAACGTGGTTGCGGCCGGACTCGCCGATCGTTGCGAGGTGCAGGTTGCCTATGCAATCGGCGTCGCGCATCCGGTGAGCATTTTCATCGAGACTTTCGGCACCGGACGAATTCCCGAAGAGCAGATCGCCAAAGCCGTGTCCGAGATCTTCGACTTGCGCCCGGCGGCGATCATCCATCAACTGGACCTGCGACGGCCGATCTATAAGCAGACCGCGGCCTACGGACACTTCGGCCGTCCCGACCTCGACCTCCCGTGGGAGCGCGTGGATCGCGCCGACGCGCTTCGCTCTGCTACTGCCTTCAACGGAGAACAACTACGTGTACCGCACTTCGCTAATTAGAGCCGCCGTGCTGTTTCTCGCGGCATCGATCGTTCCAGCTGCCGCCGGTGCGACGACCTTGGTTCCTTCGCAAACGTACAAGTCCGGGACCAAGATCGCGTGCACGCTCGACGAGCATCTCGACTCCTCGAAACTCGCCTATGGCGATAAGTTCAAGCTACGAATAGTCGACCCGAACTTTCCCGCGCTGCAGGGATCCGAGATCATCGGCTACATCACCGATGTCCGCCAGGCGCACGGCGTGAATCGAGCGCGGGTCGGCTTCATGCTGACCTCGATTCATCTGTCCAACGGCGAGAAGAAGAGCATTAGCGCCACGGTTGTCAGCAAACGCGTGGTGCCGATCAACCCCAGCGCGCAATACGCATCACGTCAGCAGCTTTCGCCGATGGCCGGCGTGCCGTACGGAACCGTAACGCCGGGGCCTATCGCGTGGCAGATGAAAATCGGCAATGGCCCGTCGAGCGTGCAGAGCCCCGCTTCCCAGAATCTCGGCGGATACGTCTACGCTACGAGTAACGGCGAACCGATCGTCGTCAACGCCGGGACGCCGGTTACGGTGGAGCTTTCGGCAAGCCTGACCGTTCCGTAGGCTCGAGCAACTGGTCCATCGTGCACTGACGGGGCGACTTGTCGTCCCGCCAGCGTAAAAGACGCGTCGCGTGCCGAAACCGGCGCGCTGTCACGTGATCGAACGAGACCTCGACGACCACTTTCGGTTTGACCGGAAACCACTGCGCGTTCTCCGCGCGCCGCCAGCGGCTCGGACCGCCGGGTGCGCTGCCGGTAAATCCCGGCGGCTCGACGATCGGTTTGAGCAGCCCGGCCGCACGCTTGCGTTCCGCCGCACCCATCGAACCGACGAAACCTACGTGATGCAGCAGGCCGTCGTCGTCGTAGAGACCGAGTAGCAGCGACGCGATCGAACCGTCGTTTGTCGTGCGAAACCCGCCGACGACGCAATCGGCGGTGTAGCTGCGCTTGATTTTGAAGACGGCGTCCCGGCTGCCGAACGCGTACGGCACGTTGGCTTTAGCGATGACGCCGTCGAGGCGCGCGAGGCTCCCCGAGAGCCAGCGCTTTGCCAGCGCGACATCGCTGGTTGCGGGGGAGAGCGCGATCGCCGGGTTCTTCGCAAGGTTACGCAGCACGAACTCTTCGAGGCCGGCGCGACGTTCCTGTAGCGTGCGCTCGAAGAGTTTGGTTCGTCCGTCGACCAGCAAGTCGAAGAGCACGTAGGTAGCCGGCGTCTCGGTAGCCAGACGGCGAACGCGGCTTTCGGCGGGATGGATGCGCTGCAGCAGCGCGTCGAAGTCGGCGGATTCACCTTCGACGATCATCAGTTCGCCGTCGACGACGAAGCGTTGTGCGCGCGCGTCGAGCAGTGCCGAGACGATCTCCGGAAAATAGCGCGTTAGGGTTTCGCCGGATTTGGATTGCAACTCCACGCTCTTTTCGTCGCGAAATGCGACGCAGCGAAAGCCGTCCCACTTCGGTTCGTACGTCCACCCGTCGCCCTCCGGTATTTGTTTTGAGGGTCGCGTCTCCATCGGCTCGATCGGCGGACGAAGAGCGAGGCCTTCAAAGCTTGGCATTGAGGTCGAACCGGCCGCGGCTGCTCAGCAACGGCTTCCAGAGATCGCCGATTTTACCGATGCGCTTCGGTACGTTAAATATCGTAAAGTCGCTCAGCTGGCAGCCGGCCTCGATCTCCTCCCACGTCACCGGCGTAGAGACGGTCGCATCTTCGTTGGCGCGCACCGAGTAGATGGAGGCCAACGTCTTGCCGAACGCGTTTTGATTGTAGTCCACCAACACGCGCCCCGCGGGCCGCTTTGCGATACGGTATTCGGCGGTAAGCACGTCGGGATGGGCGGCGGCCATCTGCTGCCCGATAGCCTTCGAGATTTCCCAAACCTCGTGCTGCGTCGGGCCGACTCGAATCGCGACGTAAATGTGCACCCCGTGGCTGCCGGTGGTTTTCACGTACGGCGTCATCCCGATGCCGCGAAGAACGTCGCGGACGATGAGCGCGCCCTCGCGCACGACCGAGAACGGCGTATCGCCGACCGGGTCGAGATCGAAGTGCAGAAAGAGCGGGCGATTCGGATCGCTGCAGAGCGAATACCAAGGATTGAGGTCGATGCAGCCGAGGTTGATCAGCCAAAGAAGCGAGGGACGATCGTTGATTAGCGGAAAGTCGATCGTATTGCCTGAGCGATGTTCGATCGGACAGGTTTGTATCCACGGCGGACGCGGGGACGGCGTGCGCTTCATGTAGAAGAAGTCGCCGGTCACGCCGTGCGGATAGCGTTTCATAACCATCGCGCGGCCGATAACGTGGGGAAGAAGATCTTCGGCAACGGCAAGGTAGTAACGCAGCAGATCACCTTTGGTCAGCCCGAGCTTTGGGAAGTAGACTTTCCGCAGATTGGTCAGCGCAACGTGACGGCGGTCGACCTCAATCGTCACGTTGTCGACGTCACTGGGTATCTCGACGGTCAACTCGGCCACCTACTCTTAGCAATCGCATAGCGAACGCCGGGGCGGCCGTCGGGCGATGCGAACGCCGCTTCGAAGAGCATCCCGCACTTTTCCATCACGCGGCGCGAGGGCGCGTTGGCCGATTGCGCGATTCCAATGATCCGCTTCAATCGCAGCGATTCGAATCCGATCTTGAGTGAAGCCAAGGTGATCTCGGTCGCCAGCCCGCGGCCCCAGTGTGCCGGCTTGATGACGTAGCCGACTTCGACTTCGCCCTCCTCGCGAGGCGAGTTGAACAAGCCGCCGTGACCGACGAGGCGTCGATCGGAATCCTCAAAAATCCAGAACCCTAGGCCAGTCTCTTGCCACATCGCCATCCATCGGACGAGGCGTGCGCGCGACTGCTCGGGGCCCTGAGGACCGAACAGCCATTGCGCAATGCGGCTGTCGCCGTCGACTTCCAGCATGTAGTCGAGGTGAGCGGCGGTTACGCGGCGCCCGATCAGCCGGGGCGTGACGACCGTATCCGGCGCTGCCGTTGAGCTTTGCATGACCGGCGAGTAGAATACGGATCCAGGAGCGCTTCGCCTCTCGCCGCCGCCACGACAGGTACCACGAGCGACCCGTGGAACCAGGCTCCCCGGCCTCGTTGCAGGCCTTACGGTCGTTCCGGATTAGCTCAGTTGGTAGAGCAGCTGACTGTTAATCAGCGGGTCGTTGGTTCGAGTCCAACATCCGGAGCCAAGTAGCGAAAAGGCCACCCCCAATTGGGGTGGCCTTTTTGTGCTAGGCATTGAAGGACGCGCCGCGAAACAAGCGTTCCTACTTCTCTCTATGCCCATGGAGGCAACCTTTATGCACACGATACACGCGCGCCGCGCTCTGTTGATAGCGGCGCTTTTTGCAATTGCCGGCTGCGCGGGAGCAGGTTCTTCTGGGACGCCCTCGACCGCCGGTTCGGGCACGTCGTTGGCGAGGTTCGTACACGCCGGCACGCCCATCGCCTCGTTGTCTGAGACG
>JBEKRW010000091.1:0-8423 GCA_049517595.1 Candidatus Cybelea sp.
AAGTTCTGGAATACAACCGCGATCTTCGTGCAGTGGGACGATTGGGGAGGCCTCTACGATCCCGTCAAGCCTCCCTACATGGGGCCCGACGGCTTGGGGTTTCGGGTGCCGCTCTTGGTCATCTCGCCATATGCAAAGAAAGACCACGTTTCGCACGTGCAATACGAGACGGCTGGCGTGCTGCGCTTTGCTGAGGACCTCTGGGGCCTCAGTCAGCTAACCGCGGCGGACAAGCGCGCCACCTCGCCGGCCGCGGATTGCTTCGATTTCACCCAACAGCCGCGCGTCTTCATTCCGATCAAGGCGCCGAAGTACCCATCGTTCTTCCTGCACCAAACGAACGATTACCGCGCTCCCGACTCGCAATAGCCCCCGTAAGCCCCTTTTCCCAGGAGCGATTAAGGAAGCTCAGCCATAAAGGTGGCAAGGACTTAGTCGCGGATCACCCCGCTTCTCTTTTTTAAATTCAAGACTTCTATTTTGCAAAGAAAGAAAAGAGTAAACCATTATGCCAACCACTCTTTGTGCCATCGCTCGAGACCTGCGCCAAGACGAGGAAGGCGCGACGATGGTTGAATACGGGCTGCTCGTAGCCCTGATCGCGATGGTCGCGCTCGCCGGGATTTCGATCCTCGGCGTTAACCTGCAAACGCTCTATACGGCGGTCGCGGGTTCCGTCTAAACTCGGGGTTCTGCCGGCGACGGCTTCGCCGCTTTTCGCATCTGCTCGAGTAACACGCCGAGATAATCCGGTTCGCCGGCCTCTTCGTGCTCACGGTAGGCTGCCGGGTCGAAAAGCCAATCCGGAAGCGTAGCCGGCAAACCGATCTCGTCGTTTTGAACGTCGAACTCGTATGACATCGGTGGATCGTCATAGGTCCAAAGCGCGTGCGTAACCACCCAGCATCCCACGACTTGGCGAAAATAGACGGTGACGTCGGTTGGACTCACCGGCGCCTGCGGAACCGGCCGGTAGGTTCCCACAAAGTGCGCCTTGAGGAGATCGAGGGTTTCGCGGTCGATCCATAAGTCGCGCAAGTTATGTTTGCGCGGTTCGTCCTTCGGTTGTAACTCCAAATGATAGGCCGCGCGCCCGTTGACGTCTACGACCGCCAGAGAGCCGCGGTCAATCGTGTACGACGGCTTGGCTACTGCGACGACGCTTGCAATGGTCTTGAGTCCGGCGATGTCGGGCTGCATCATCGCCGCGTCGCCGGCGGCAGCGGGAGCAACGTGTACCGACGATCGCATCGTCCAAGCGAACGGCCCAAGAAACTCCGGCTCGATGGTGGCTGGGGGAAGCTTGCCGTCCGTCGAGGGGTCGCTGATGTTCTCCATTCCATCGGCGAGCCGCACCGCGTACCGGTGCACTTCAACGGAGGACGATTCGCCCGTGTAATACCCCATCGGCCGTGCCCGGATGTGCCAGGTGGCCGTCCATACCGCATACGGCGGCGCCGGATAGGATTGGAGCCGGCGGAAGCTTTCATCGAAAATCTGTTGCGGCGTGAGCAGCATCGCGAGTGCCGCGAGGGCCCATCTCATCAGAGCCTCATTACTCCAGGTGGGGTCCGGCGGCCCCCCGGCTCGAAGCTTGTGCCTATGATACGTAAAATTCTTGCTAGCGCGACTTTCGCCGGCCTCGTGCTGGCGATCGGCTCAGCTGCTATCGCCCAGCAGACGGCCGGCGCGCCGGCGGCGCTGCCTAGCAGCGAACTGACGCCCCGCTTCACGACGTTCCTTAGCGATGTTCTTGCCGGCCACGTGCCCCCGGATATCTCTGAGACGTTGCGGTCGCAATCTTCGACGATGTTGACGCAGGTCCGCAGCGACCTCGGCAAATTCGGCGAGTTTCACCGCCTGCAGTACGTGCGGCAAGACACGGCGCAGGGATACCTTCAGTACCATTATCTGGCGATCTTCGAAAAGGGGTCGCAACCTGTTGTCTTTGTGACCAACTCGAGTGGCGTCATCTACGGTTTCTTCCAGGACCAGCCGACGCCCAAAGAAGCCGGGCCGCCGAGCACCGCGCTCACGGAAACCTTTTCACGATTCTTCACCGACGTGCTGGCTGAAAGAGTCCCTTCGGCAAACATGTCGGCGACGATGCGTACCGGCCTGACGCCCGCGATGATGTCGAAGATCCGCAGCTCGTTCGCTTCGCTGGGTACGTTCGTGCAACTGCGTTTCGTCAAGCACGATACGTCGAAGGGTTATCAGGGCTACCACTACAGCGCGGTGTTCCAAAACGGTTCGCAACCGATCTTGTTCGTGACGGATTCAAGCGGGACGATCGTCGGTTTCTTCCCGGATCAGCAGCAGAGATAGGCTCGGGCGGCACTTAGCTCGCGCTAAAAAATCTGCCCGTCGCTAAGCGCTAGGCCTTGGACGACGCCCCCGTTCCCGACCTCGATCTTCTCGTGAAGGACGTTGGGACTTCCGTTTGGGTTGAGCAGCGGATACAGTGAAGCGTAAATGTCGCTGTGGTCCAAGCTCGAAACGAAAAGCGTGTTCTCGTGCGAATCGATCGCGAGCTGCGTGGGGATGTCCTTCACGCCGACTTCGAGCGTGGGAACTTGGTAGCCGGGCGGAAAGACGTCGATGCGATCGGTTCCACCGGTCTCGACGGTAAGAATCGTCCCGTCGTTGGTTACCACAACGCCCTGCGGCTGATTGAGCGACATCCCCAAGACCGTGCCTTTACCCGTACGGGGATTGAACTCTTCGATGCTGCCCGTAGCGTTTCTCGCAGTGCGATACGCGACATAGAGGTTTCCCTCGACGTCGAAGCCGAGCCCATCGGCCTCTGACCCTGGCGTCTGGAGGACTTGCTTTACGCTCGTGCTGCCGTGCTTATACTCCACGACGGTTCCGTTGTCGGCGTTGGTGACCCACAGGTTTTGGTCGCTGTCCACGGCCGGATAAAGCGGGCGTTCGAGATCCTCCGTGTAGGTCGTCGAAGGCGTCGTCGAACCGAACGGATAGACCGTGATGTTGTTACCATACTGATTGGCGACGAAGAGATTGCCGTATCGGTCTATACAGAGGCCGTAGGCGGACTGGACCCCGTCGGTGATCTCGCCGATCGGTTGCGGATTGCGAGGCCCCTGAGGAAAGATCAGGATCCGCGAGCCGTCGGCGACGTAGACCGTACGCCGAAAATGCGCGGAACGCGAAATCCAGCCGCGCTCCTTGGGGCCGGGCTGCGCTTGAGCCGCCGGCGATGCGAACGGCTGCGGAAGGGCGTCACCGTGTCCCACACTGACCGCGACGCCATAGGGATGCTTGAAGTGATCGAGGCTCACGGTGGGCTTGCCCCCGCTGGGATAGCGGTACAGGCCCACGACGTCGAGATTAGCGTCGGGCCCGATGATGCTTGTGTCCTTAATATCGAAACCCACGACGTCTTGGGCGTCCGTGAACATCGTCGTGCCGACGATCTGTCCGCCCGCGCCAGTGGTTTGATAGGCTGCTGATTCCACTTGGTTCTGGTACATTTGGTCGCCCACGACGACGTAGGTGCCGTCCCACTGAATCGCGCCCGGCCAATAAATGGTGCCGTTGAGTGTGATGTCCTTGAACTTGCGCTCGTGGTGCGGAAGCTCGGCGAACTTGAAGTTGCCGGACGTGTCGAAGCCGTCGATGTAGAGATTGCGCTGGTTATCGAACGCGCAAAAATAGACGTAGTAGATGTCGGGGTCGGTCAAGATGTCCGGCGGCCCGGCATCCTTGTGATAGATGGCCACGCTGCCCTGGCCACTACCCAACGTAAAGATGTTGGTAACGGCGATCGCGCCGTTACCCGGTTCGACGGCGCATCCCAGCGGGTATTCGCCGGGATCGCTGAACGCTTTAATTTGCGTCGTCCCGCCGTGGGCGTATTCGACGATGTCTTGGCCGAGATTGTTGACGATCCAGACGTTTCCGGCAAAGTCGTGGCACAGGCCGTCGGGTCCGTTGAAACCGGTGAGCGTTCCAGACAGTTTGCCGCGCTGAAAAACGAGCACGTCGTCGTCGTAGTAGTTCGAAACGTAGAGCAGGCCGCAAGGCGGTAGCTTTCCGTCGTAGGGGCAGCTCGCTGCAGATGGCAGCATCCACGATTTACCACGATCCGGCTGCATCACGCCAGCATCTCTAACGGCACCGTTGCTTAGAACCGTCCGTCCCGCTAGGTGCGCTGGTCCTCCGGGCATCGTGAACTGCGAGGCACTACAGCCTGCGAGAAGAGCCGCGACGGCGGCGATGGCAGCTTCGCGTTTCATAGATGCTCCCCGTTTTGGGACCAATTGCGACCAAAGTCACTTTTTCCTCTGCGGACAAAAAGCGAGCGCCGGCTGGTGGCCGGCGCTCTGGTCCCAGCGCGGAAGGAGCGCTACTGAGTAGCAAGTCGTTGATTGGCGTTATCCATCAGGTAGATCTTGTCGGCGTGAGCCGATCCTAGCGCCTTGCGATCGTAGACGACCGCGACGTATTGACCGGCCTTGACCTTGCCCATCTGATACGTTGTTTTGCCGTCAGGGGAGAAGACTTGGTCGAACTTCGGCACGAGCAAGAAACTCATGACCTGTTTGGTTTTGGGGTCTTCTACCTTAATGTTCTGGGTCGATACGTGAACGGCTATGCCGTAGAAGGTCCACGTCGTCGCCGCCGGCGTTCTCTGGGGCAGCCCCCAGACCAGGACAGTCGCGAGCACGAGGGTGGCGATTCGAATTAGGGGCGATTGCGTCATGTGGGTCATGTACCCGAGAAGCGGGCGGTCTATGCCTCGTCACCGCCGAAGCCCGCGCAAGTATGGAAGCGACGCTCTTTGCCGACGGGGGCTCACGCGGGAATCCAGGGCCCGCAGCTAGCGCCGCGGTCCTCATCGACGCCTCCGGGGAGACGATCGAGGAAGTCGACGCCTACCTGGGCATCGCTACGAATAACGTCGCGGAATGGACCGCCCTCTTGCTTGGTTTGCAAGCGGCGGAAAAACGCGGAATTCGCCGTTTGACCGTTCGCCTGGACTCGGAGTTGGTCGTCAAGCAACTGCTTGGCGAATATCGCGTGAAGCATGAGAGTCTCCAGCCGCTCTACCAACGGGCACGCGGCCTGTTGCGTAGCTTCGACCACGTCGACATTGCGCACGTGCGCCGCGAGCAGAACGTCCTGGCCGACCGGTTGGTGAACCGCGTGCTCGACCAGGAAGCCAACCCGTCGACAAAGTAGGCGCCGTACATGCGGCGTTTTCCCATCGAGATCGTTATCGTGGCGCTGTGCGTAGTTTTTTTGATCTTGGGGTGGCGCATCTACGGAGCGGGGGAGATGGGACGTTTCGCGCCCGCAATCCACGCGCAGAAGGCGCCGAGCGAACTCTACGCCCGGCTGACGATCCATTACGCCAAGCCCCCAGTCGACACCGAAGAGTACCGCACGTCGGACGTCGAGGGTGTCTCGTCATTTCAGTACTCGATTCGCGGCTACGACGGACGGCAGATCACCGTCAATGCGCCGCCGGCGCGCGTCTACGACGTGAGCTTTTTCTTTGGCAGGCTCGTTCAAGACGGAGTCTGGGACCTCGTCGACAAGCCTTCGCTGCCCAACGCGAACGCGCACTATACGGTCTGGGTGAAACAGCTGGCCGACTACCAACACGGACAGCGCACCGTCACCTTCACCGACCCGCAATATTGGGCGACCAAGAGCGGGAGGGAATATTCGATCGACCTCTCCAAGGGCGTGCCGCGCGATCTGCTGCACGTCTCGAGCACGGAAGTCGCCGATCCGCGTTACGATCAGATCGTCAAGGATTTTCGCGACTTTGGCCCCGACGTTTTCCGCCACAACGTCGCCGCCGCGCAGGAACGCATTCGCGGCCCCCACGGTTGATCGCGTGAAGCGGCGTTGGCTCGTGCGCGCGGCCGTCGCCCTAGTGTTGCTAGGAGCCGTCGCCTATGAGGGTTACGAACTTGTGGAGAGCCCGGGCAGCCAGCTCTTCGGCAAGACGCTGGTCAGCGGCCCGAAGAACCAGCGCGTCGTGGCGCTCACCTACGACGACGGACCGAATCCACCGTATACCGACGAGCTACTCTCGGTTTTGCGCGGCGAGGGCGTTCACGCGACCTTCTTTGTGGTGGGGCGCGCAGTCGCGGCCTATCCGGACGTCGTGCGGCGCGAAGTGCTCGACGGAAATGCAATCGGCAACCATACCTGGAGCCACGAGCACCTGGTGCTCGACGGGCAGAGCGGTCTGCGCCGCACGCTGGAACGCACCGACCTCGCAATCTTCGAAGCCGCCGGGGTTCACACACGGATCATGCGGCCGCCTTTCGGCGGACGCGACTGGCTGGTGCTGGGCGAAGTGCGTAAGCTCGGCTACACGCCGGTGATGTGGTCGGTTCCGCTTGCCAACGATTGGGAATACCCGCCGGCGCGCGTTATTGCCGCGCGCGTCTTGCGCTATGTCGACGACGGCGCCATCATCGACCTGCACGACGGCAATCGCGGACTCGTCTGTGCCCGGATACATGCCGCCGGACGCCTCTGCGACCGCAGCGCCGACGTGGCGGCAACGCGTCTGATCGTCGACGCGCTCAAGCGCCGCGGCTACCGGTTCGTCACGATTCCCGAGTTGCTGCAGATGCAGGCCCCTACGCGTACAGCCTCCCGTGCAAGCGAATGAACCCCCCGCGCTGGTCGTGCTCGGGGTCGTGATGCGTCCAATGAACGATCGGCGGCCGTCCGGGATCGTGCACCATCTGGCCGCAAATCTCGATCGAGTCGCCCGGCTGTGCGGGGCAGCGGGGCGCGATGCCGACGTTGTCGACGACCTCCAGCGTTCCGGCACTGCTTGCGACGTCGAAGGCCTCGTGCATGCAATGCGTTTTCGAGCCGTAGAAGAACCGCGGCGCAGAGGAAACGGTCCCGGTGAAATCAACCCACGCCGGCGACCGGCTCGCGTAGGCAGCTGCCAAATCCATCGCGGCTGCTATCACACGCAGCGGGGCGTGCGTCTAGGGAGGACGCCGTCGCGATGCGGTTGATCCGAAGCGCGCGTTTACGGCTCGTACCCGTAACTGCCGCTAACGCCGGGATTCTGTGGGATGTGTTGCAAGAGCCGGATCTGCGGGATTACCAAGACTTGCCCAACCTCAATCGCGTGCAGTTTCTTCGAGCCGTTGGCGCGCGGCCAACGCGATTCGGTCCTGGAACCGTCGGCCGCTTCGAATGGCTCCTGCACTTCGCCGCGCCCGCCAGCCCGCCGCTAGGATGGGTTTCGCTGCGCATTTCCGAGCACGACCGCTTGTCGGCGGAGATCGGCTATAGCGTCGTGCGCACGTATCGCAATCGCGGTATCGCGACTGAGGCGGTTATTGCCTTGATCGAAGAGGGCTTTGCGCAGGCCAACCTACAGCGAATTCGCGCCTATTGTCTCCCCGAGAACCAGTCGTCACGGGCGGTACTCAAACGGAGTGGCTTCGAAAATGAAGCCACGCTCCCACGCGGCGCGACGGTGCAAGGAAGGCCGGTGGACGTGATGGCGCATGCACTCGAGCGCGAGGACTGGGAGGCGCAGATCAAGCGGAATCGTCAGGCCACTCGATCCTAACTCCCGCGTCGTGATAGCCTGCGTAGCGCCGATTGAGGCTGCCTTCGAGAAAGGCGACGAGCGGCTCCCGCACAACGGCGACCGCGATTCTCTCGCGCAGGTCGCCCAACGCCACCCACTCCACCGCAACGACGTGATCTCCCCTCACGGTTCCTTCGAACGGTGACCCGGCGATTACCTCGACGAGAAATGTTGTATTTAGGAAGTGCCGGTCCTCGTCGTAACTCTCGCTGACATACGCGAGCTCTCGGACTGCGACGTACAGGCTCGTCTCTTCTAGGAACTCTCGAATAACGGTCTCTTCGAGCAGCTCGCCAGGCTGTTGGCGTCCCCCTGGAAGGTTCCACAGGGGCTGCGGCTGATTGGGATAACGCGATGCAACCATGAGCAGGCGCGCGCCCTGCAGCGCAATTCCCGTCGCAAGATGGGTAATCATCTACCGCCATACGCTCGCAAGCGAGGCCTCTTCGATAACCTCGAGAGTGCGCGATGCCGTTCGTTCCCAGGGAAATGCCGCCGCTCGTATGGGGCCACGCCGGCGCAGCTCTCGTGCGTACGCAAGATCTCTGGTAACGCGCACGATGGCTCCCGCCAACGCCACCGCGTCGCCCGCGGGTACGTAGGCGGCAGCATCGCCTCCGGCTTCGGGCACCGACGCTGCGTTTGAAGCGATGACCGGCGCGCCGTAGCTCATGGCCTCGAGCACCGGCAAGCCAAAGCCTTCATAGCGCGAGGGAAACGCGAGCACCGTGCAAGCGCGATAGAGCGCAGCCAGAACGTCGTCGTCAACGTATCCCAGCTCGACGATGCGAACGTTCGCCGGAACCGCAAAGGA
>JBEKRW010000092.1:0-8383 GCA_049517595.1 Candidatus Cybelea sp.
GTCGTCGACGCGCGAGGCGTCGATCTGCGATATCTTACTCCACGGCGTCAGTTGCGGCGGGGTAATGTTGGTCCAATGCTGACCCGCATCACGCGTGATCCACACGAGACCGTCGTCAGTTCCGGCCCAGATCGTTCCGCGACTCACGTATGACGGTGCCAACGCGTAGACGACGCCGCGGTGACTGCCGTGCGACGGATCGTCGCTCTCGAATGCGTCGATCACCGCTGGAATCGCGGGGTGCTCGCGCGTCAGGTCCGGGCTGATCGCGTGCCAGCTTTGGCCGCCGTCGCCGGTCGCGAAGACGACGTTGGTGCCGTAATACAAACGATGCTTGTCGAAATGGTCGAACGCGACGGGCTCGGTGCGCACGGTGCGGTACTGCTTGGATGGCAACGCGACCGGCGAGACTTCTTGCGTTTGGTCGGTACGCTCGTCGTGTTTCTGAAGCTTGCCGCCGAAGGTGATGCCCGGGTGCAGCGGATCGGGCACGACGTAGCCGTACTCTTGCGCACCGACGGTGTGCCAGTCGCGTTCCGTTATCTCGCCCCAGTTGCCGCGGCTGATCACGCACGCCGAGCCGCTCTCCTGTTGACCGCCGCAGACCCAATAAGGAAAGCGGTCGTCGGCGTTGACGTGGTACATCTGCGCCGTCGGCTGATTGTACCAAGAGCTCCACGTCGCGCCGCCGTCAACGCTGATCGTCGCACCCTGGTCGCTGGCCAAGGCGACGATCTTTGGATTGCGCGGGTTGATCCAGACCGTATGATAATCGTCGCCGCCCGGTGCCCCTTTGATCGCGACGAGCGTCTTTCCACCGTCGGTGGACCGATAGGTTGAGGTATTCGTAAGGTAGACGATTTGCGAATTCGCCGGATCGACCGCAAGCGAGACGAGGTCGTCGCCGCGCTGCGCGATTTCTGCGGCGTTGTTGACCATCGTGAAGTGAGCGCCGGCGTCGTCGCTGCGATAGAGGGCGCCGGCGTCGTCGCCCTTGGCTTCGACGTCGGCGTAGGCATAAACGACCCGCGAGTCGGTGGGCGCGACGGCTATTTCGGAACGCCCGACGCGCGCCGGGAGGCCCGCCGTCAACTGCGACCAGCTGGTGCCGCCGTCGCTCGACTTGAACACGCCGCTTCCCGGCATCTCGAACGAGGCGCCGATCTCCCACGGCGCTTGGCGAGCGGCCCACAGCGTTGCATAGACGACGTTGGGGTCGTTGGGGTCGATGACGACGTCGAAAGCACCGACGTTTTCATTCTTGTAAAGCACTTGCGTAAAGGTGGTGCCGCCGTCGAGCGACCGATAGACGCCGCGCTCCGCGTTGGGGCCGTACGGATGGCCGAGCACGCCAACGAAGAGACGGTTGGGGTCCTTCGGATCGACGGCAATCGACGCGATCTGTTGGCCGTCGCGCAGGCCGAGATGCGTCCACGTGTTCCCCCCGTCGGTCGACTTATACATGCCGTCGCCGACCGTGAGGTCGGGCCGTTGCAAGCCCTCGCCGCTGCCCGCGTAGACGATCCGCGGATCGCTCGACGCTACGGCGAGCGCGCCGATCGAGCCGGTGGGTTCTCCATCGAAGATCGGAACCCAGGTTCGTCCCGCGTCTTCGCTTTTCCAAATGCCGCCATTGACGGCCGCGATGTAGAACAGATTCGGCTGATCCGCCACCCCGTCGATCGCGACGGTGCGTCCGCCGCGAAGCGGGCCGATGAAGCGCCAGTGCATTCCCTGGTAGAGCGCTGCCGTAACGGCGAGAGCGGCGAGCATCAAAGGCGTTTGCCGTTCGGGCTGCGCCCGCGCCGTTTCGGTTGGAACGCCGGCCCAATCTTCCAGGTCGTCTTTCGCGGCAGGTCCGTATCCACGTCGCCGCACCCGATTGGCGTGAAATCGCGGCAGTCGTGCGGGCGGCCTTCGTAGATGCCGCAGTAATGCCGGCCGCTGCGCGATCCCATGAGAAAGACGCACTGGTCGCCGAGGTCGTCGCCGACTTTGCGAAGCCATCCGACGTGAAAACCGTCGGCCGACGGGCGTTCGACGACGTACTGGCGCAGCGTCTCCTCGTAACTCATTCCGAGGTGGGCGGCAATTCGCACGACGTCGGCCTTGCTTACGAAGGGCTCGTAGCCGCTGCAGCATTCCGCGCAGCCCGGCGGGCACGCGATGTTTTCGGGCAGGTCCTTAAGGTGCCGGCGGGCGAGCTCGATCACTTTGCCGACGGCCGCAACGAACTCGGGATCGTCGTTGTATTTGTAGACCCATTCGCGCTTGGTGATCTCGTTCGCATTGTAAAAGCGGGTGACTTTTTCGTCGTACTCCACCGTAATGTGCTCTTCGTCAATTTCGATCTTGTTGACGTGCTCGAGCGGGCGAGCGTCGAGCAGATCGGGGTGCGTCGGCTGCCCGGTGCGGCGAGTGAAGTTTCGTAAAGCGGTAAGGTCGATCGTCTCCATAAGGCTTCTTCGATTCCCGCGTCTTGCGGGTACGGCCTTCGCCGATATCAAAAGAGCCGACCCATGCAAACGGCAATCGGCGTCGACCTCGGTGCGTCTCACGTCGCGGCGGCGGTCGTAACCGACGACGGAGCCATCCGCGCCCAACATGAAGAGGATCTTGAAGACCTTCGTTTCGATTCGGTGATCGCGGCGGTCGAAGCGATGGTCGAGCTGGCGCTCAAAGATGCCGGAAACGCGGTTGGGATCGGCATCGGCTCGCCCGGCAATATCGACGCCGCGTCTGGTTCCGTACTCTACAGTCCCAACTTCGGCTGGGAGAACGCGCCGCTCGGCGACACGCTGCGCAAAAAATTCGCGCTCCCGGTCTTCGTTGCCAACGACGCTCGTTGCGCGACGCTGGGGGAGTTCACATTTGGCAGCGGCGCGGGGTGTAAAGACTTCGCACTCCTAACCCTGGGGACGGGCATCGGTGGGGGCATCGTTGGGGCAGGCAGGCTGCTGCTCGGGCACCGCTGGGGCGCGGGCGAGTTCGGCCACCATCAAATTCGCCCGACCGACGGGTTTGTCTGCGGCTGCGGCAAGATCGGCTGCTTCGAGGCGCAGGCCTCGGGGACGGGATTGATTCGCCACGCTTTTGCAGTCGCGCCGTCCTTTCCGCGCAGTTCGCTGCTTGACGCCGCGCGTGACAAGCTCAGCTCGAAGAAGATTCGCAAAGCGGCCCAGGCCGGCGACGGCCACGCGCTGGCCGCATGGAATAATTTCATCGGCGATTTGGCAATCGGGCTGGCGAACGTGATCGCATTCGTCAATCCCGAGAAGATCGCGCTCGGCGGCGGCGTCTCGACTGCCGGCGACTTTATGCTCGACGCGGTTCGGCCGCGCGCCGACGCGCTGACGACCATGGTTCCCAAGGGCACGACGCAAATCGTCATCGCTTCGCTCGGCAACGACGCCGGCCAAGTCGGAGCGGCGACGATGGCATTTCGCGGAGGATTGGCAGCCGGTGCGGTATAGCCGTTTTCTTCTCGTCCTCGTGTTGGCGCTGGGGAGTTCTCCCGCGCGCTCGGAGAGCGGAGACTCGATTCACAAGATTCGCCACATCGTGATCATCATGCAAGAGAACCGCTCGTTCGATACGTATTTCGGGACGTTTCCCGGAGCGGACGGCATTCCGATGAGCAACGGCGTCCCCACGGTCTGCGTTCCCGCGCCCGAAGGCGCCTGCGTTCGGCCTTTCCACGATTCCGAAGACCTCAATCGGGGTGGCCCGCACAGCGCGAATGCGTCGATTGCCGACGTGGATGGCGGAAAGATGGATGGTTTCGTGCGGTCCGCGTCGCGTAAGCGGCGCCGCGTATGCCGCGATCCCGACGCGCCCAACTGCGGCGGCACGGCCGAGGTCATGGGATACCATGACGGACGGGAGCTTCGCAACTACTGGAAGTACGCGCGCGATTTCGTGCTCCAAGACCGGCTCTTCGAGCCGAATGCATCGTGGAGTTTACCGCAGCATCTTTTCATGGTCTCGGGGTGGTCGGCGTGGTGCAAGCAGGTCGGTAACCCCATGAGTTGCATCAACGAGCTGGAATCGCCCGATTTTCCGCCCGATTTCCGTTCCGGAAACCCGCGCTTCCGGCGGCCGGCCCCGGGCCGGCCCGCCTACGCTTGGACCGACCTGACCTATCTGTTACACGCGCATCACGTCAGTTGGGCCTACTACGTCATGCGTGGAAACGAGCCGGATTGCGCCAACGACCAAGAAGACTGCGGGCCGGTGCAGCAAAAAGCCAACACGCCGGGCATATGGAACCCGCTGCCTTTCTTCGATACCGTGAAACGTGACGGCGAACTGGGCAACATTCGCGACTTACGCGAGTTTTATGCGGCCGCCGCCAACGGCACGTTGCCCAGCGTCGCGTGGATCACACCGTCAGGGTCGTACAGCGAACATCCACCGGGCCTCGTTAGCCACGGTCAAGCCTACGTCACCGGGCTTATCAATGCGCTCATGCGCAGCCCGGATTGGAAGAGCACCGCGATCTTTCTGACCTGGGACGATTGGGGCGGCTTCTACGACCACGTCGTGCCGCCGCGCGTCGACGAGAACGGCTATGGGCTTCGCGTCCCTGGAATTGTGATCAGCCCCTACGCGCGCCGCGGCTTCATCGACCACCAGACGCTTAGCCACGACGCCTACATCAAGTTTATCGAAGACGACTTCCTCGCCGGGCAGCGCATCGACCCGCTAACCGACGGACGCCCGGATCAGCGCCCGACCGTTCGCGAGAACGTCTCGATTCTGGGCGATTTACGCAAGGACTTCGATTTTCGCCAGGAACCGCGTGCGCCGGAGGTCCTCCAGGGCGGCATCATCTGGAACGGCGAAGCCGCGCAATAGGGTTAAACGGCGGCGGCGGTTTCCAGGAGCGGCTGTTCGGTCATCTCGTAGATCAGTGCGGCAATGCGGCGAGAGCTGTGACGTGGGGCTACGACTTCTTGGTTGTGGCGAATCATCTCGAGCCGGTCGGGCGCGGCGATGAGCGTTTTGACGGCGCGCACGACTGCCGCCGCGCCGTTGAGGGCGATCAATCCGAGGCCGTTGCGGCGTACGAAGTCGACGTTGCCGCGCTCCTGGCCCGGGACGTAGTCGTAGACGATGACCGGAAGCTGCGCGGCGTTCGCCTCGGCCAGCGTTCCGGGGCCGGCCTTCGTAACGAGAAGATCGACGGCGCGAAAATACTCAGGAATCTTATCGGTGAAACCGAGGACGTGCATCTTAGTCGGTAGCGAGCGCGCGAGCTCTTTGAGCCTTGTTTCGAGCGGTTCGTTGCGGCCGCAGACCACGACGAGCTCGATGGAAAGTTTTGCCTTCGCGAGCGCCAGAGCGGTTGAAAGAAGCTTACCGCCGCCTTCGCCGCCCGCCATCAGCATCACGACCGGCGTTTTGTCGGCCGGCAGGTTGAGTTGCGCGCGGAGGCTGGCTTTGCTTCCCGTGACGTCGTCGAACTTCGGACTGATCGGATGCCCGAGCAGATGCAACCGCCGCGTCGGCACCGCGCGCGAGAGCGCGCGTTGATAGACTTCGCGAGCCGGAACGACGACGGCATCGACGCTGGGGACGAGCCACGACTCGTGAACCTTGCCGAGATCGGTGATGACGGTGACGACCGGAACGTGTTGCATGTGGGCGTCGTCGCGTGCGCGCATCGCCGCGTGATTGAGCAACGGATGAACCGAAACGATAACGTCGGGCTGGTAACTAATGAAGAGGTCGCGTAAGCGCTCGCGATAGAGCGGCTCGCAGAAACGCACCAGCGCGCGGTAGCGCCGGCGCCCGTTGGTGGCGTAGTACAGCGCGCCGTAGAGCGGCGGGGCGTAGCGCAGGGCCATGCTGTATCCCAGTCCGAGCTGGGTCAGCGGGAAGGCGCAATGAGCCGCGACGTCCTCGATCCGCGTTTCAAACGGCTCGTGGGCGCCGGGTTCTTGCAGGGCGGCCACGATCGCGTTCGCGGCGCTGCGGTGCCCGCCGCCCGTGTCCGAGATCAAAAGTAGCGCCCGTTTGGCCATAGGACCCCCCGATTAGGCTCTGGCCGGAACCCTTCTCGTCGCGCGCCGGCCGGCATTTCGCGCTCGACGGCCGGTTGGTGCCAGCCAAACCAAGAGCGCGCGAGCCGGCGCATCGTAGAAGCGGAAGATGTCGCCAAACTCGACCTCGGGATTTCGGTGGTGCCCGTCATGGTCCTCGGGAAGGACGATTCCCAGGGGGCGCAAGAGGGTCCGGGCCCAGGCTGGAGTCCGCCAGCCGAGGTCTGTCGTGTGCCGCCACCAGACGTGGAGCTGGCCTAGGGCGAGCCCGGCAACGGCGCCCGGCCACGAGAGCCGCCAAAGGAAAGCGGCGACGACCACGTAGGGGATTGCGCCCAGAAACCCGTCCAGCAAGACCGCCGGATCGGTGGACAGCACGGCATGATCGAAGTACGGCCGCCGGCGGTCGTGATGCGTGCGCAAGTGCAACGTGAACCACAGATGCTGCGGCACGTGATAGAAGAACGTTGAACCAAAGTCTCCAACGACGAGCGTAACGATGAGAGCCGTGACAAAGAACATTCGTTTCGTCCCCTTATGCGGCGGATTTCCGATTCATGGTGTCTCGTTTGCAGCGGCTATGGCGTTGTCCGGATGCACGTTACATACCATATACCATACCAACGGCCGAACAATCGCGCCGCCCCAAGTACGGCGGGCTCTTAATATCGCGTTAAGCTGGCCGTCGCCCGCCCGCGTCGACGCACTTAAAGGTGCCGTTTTAGTTCACGACGGTCCGGCGGTCAATGGCGCGGACCTCGCCATTGCCCGCGCAATTCTCCGGACCAATCCTCGATTGCAACCGGCCTACGCACTGCTGTTTGCCGGAGCGACGGCGCGCGCGGCCCGCAGTCATTCACTTCCCCCCGAGTTCCTCGGCGCAACGCTCTTGCAAGAATCCGCGTACGATCCGCAGGCGCTGTCCGCGGCCGGCGCGATCGGCATCGCTCAGTTCATGCCGGACACGGCGGCGGGCGTCGGCCTGGATCCGACCGATCCGTTTGCGTCGATCGAAGCTGCGGCAGCACTCCTTGGGGGGTACGCGGATGCGTATCGGGGGCGTTACGCCGATCCCTATTCGGCGGCACTGGCGGCATATAACGCCGGTCCCTTTGCCGTTGCCCAATACCGCGGCGTGCCGCCGTATGCGGAAACGCGCGAATACATCGCGCTGATCTTCGATCGCTGGGCTCGCATCGTCTCGTACGAGCGCGCCGGCGGAGATTGAGATGGGAGGTGGAAGCCTATCGTCCATCAGGAGGTAGTCGAGATGCGTCCGCTCCTACGTGTCGCCCTCGTTGCATTGTTCGCCGTCACGGTCGGCGGCTGCGGCTTACAGGCGAGTCCGGCCGACGGACTGCGGTTTGCGGCGCCCAACGGCTGGCGGCCGTCGCCGGGGATCCTCGGTTTCATGCAGTTCTGGCGTCCGCCGGCTGACGACCGGGAAGTGCTGATGCTCTTCAAGTCGCCCCGCCCGATGAAGACGAACGAGGTCTTCTCAAACTCCAACTTGCAAGACACGATGAAAGACGTGACCATCGTTACGCAGCAGACGATAAAGATTTGCGGTGCTCAGCCGGCAAAGTACGTCCAAGCTCGCGGCTCTTCTTCCCAGGGAGGACCGATAGATATCGAAACCGTGGCCACCATTATTGGAGGCGCGAGTTATTTTGCGGTGTACGTACGGCCGATTGCCGTCCCGCCCAACCCCTTAGCCCTCGCGGCGTTGCGAGAAGTCTGCCCGAAAACCTAGGAGCCTAATGGCTTGGCGCTCCGAAGTGCGTTAAGACAGCTCGTCACCCGTCAGCCCCTGGGATGGACTGCGCCGTCGTCGTCTGGCCCCCCGTTGCGGCGAGTCTTGGGCTGGCCGGCCTTGACCGGCATCGGCTTGGGAACGATGCTCGGCGGAATCTTTACGACCATCGGCGCCGGCGCCCACGCTGCGGGGCCGGCCGTCATCTTGGCGTACGTTCTTTCGGGGCTCGTCAGCCTCTGCGTGGCGCTCTGTTATGCCGAGTTCGCCTCGATGGTCCCGGTCGCCGGCAGTGCCTACACCTACGCCTACGCGACGATGGGCGAGCTCGTCGCTTGGATAATCGGCTGGGACCTTATCCTGGAATACGGCCTCTCCTTGGCGCCTACTGCGTCGTCGCTTTCGGACTATCTCGCGCACATGCTGGCCAACGTCGGGATGGTCTTACCTGCGTGGGCGCAGACCGCCAACATTCACGCAGTCCATCCGCAGATCGATCTCGTCGCTTCCATCGTGACGCTCGCCGTCACCGTGCTGGTCGCCGTCGGTATTCGCGAATCGGCCGGTGTCAACGGAGCGCTGGTCA
>JBEKRW010000093.1:0-8315 GCA_049517595.1 Candidatus Cybelea sp.
GGGTCGGTAAAACCCCGTCCGCAGCATTAAAGCGAACGTTCGCTTGTTGCACGCGGAACGCTCGGTCGAAGTAGGTGAGCGTTCCTCCGGTCGACTTGAACGCCCCCGCCAACGTCGGCGCCGCCAGCGTCCCGCCCAGCCGCACCGAGCCCGCCGCTCCGATGTCGAGCCCGGCTCCATACCCGCTGCCGCGTACCCGGACGTTCTTTCCTACCGTAGCGGCGACGTCGAAGGCAAGCGGGAACTGCGAGGTCCAACTGGCCGAGCCCGACTGCGTCGCGGCTTTGATGAAGGACGCGAAGGGCAGGGTCGCGTCGCTCAAAGTGGCACTTCCCGAGAGCAGCGCGGCCGCGCCCGGCCGTTTGAGCAGGGCGAGCTGGGCATCGACCGTTCCACTCCCATAGGCCGGCAGATCGAGCTGTGCCCGGCGAGCCGTCCCGTGGAGCGAAAACGAGAGGCCGCCCCCCGAAGGCCCGTTGGGAAACTCCACGCTCCCCGTGCCGCTAATGGTGCCGTCTCCGGCCTTGGCCGAGGCTCGATCGATCGAGGCTGACGCGCGATTGAAGGAAAGGTCCGCCACGATCTGGGTCAGGGGAGTCCGCTCGAGATCGCTTACGTACGATCCGTGCGACAAGGAGACGCGTCCCACGACGATCGGTTTGCGCACGGTTCCCGAAAGCCCGATGTGACCGTCGAGGAGCCCTTGGAGCTTCGTCTTGCTCCCGAGCGCTTCGTCAAAAATCGAGGGGTCCAGACCCACCACATCGAGGTCGAAGCTTAGGGGCGAATCGGGCGCGGCGATTCGGAGTGGTGCCGTTGACAGGGGCAGCGAGCCGGCAAGCGTCGCCTCGCCGTGTTGAAAAGTCACTCCCGCATCGGAAAGCACTAACTCGTGTCCCCGCAAGCGAACCTCTCCAAAGAGTGAGGTGATCGGGATACCGTACGCTAGGACGCTGGTTGCATCGAACCCCGCTAGCAACGTGGGAGCCCGGTACGTTCCCCCCACCGATAGGGTCGTCTCGAACGATCCGGTAATCGGCACGCGCCGCCGCGACGCATCGTAGACGAGGGCAGCGAGATCGCTCGTGGCGGCGTGCACGTTCAGATCGAGCGGTTGCGTCGCGGCAAGCCCCAGCGATCCGGTCGCCGAGGCCGAGAGCTCGGGCGTCGCCATCTCGGCGCGATCGATGACGATGCGGTTACGAGCCGCGTGCAACGCGAGATCGGCGCTATCGAGCGTGAGAGGACCCAGCGTGCCGGCGATAACGCGAGCGTTGCCTCGCACGTCGATTTGCGGAAAACTGCCGCGCACGGTCGCCTGACCCGAGGCTCGCCCCGTAATCGGCACTGCCTGCATTCCAAGTGCGGGCAGCCAGAACGAAAGATCGAGGTTGTCGACGCCCGCGCTGAGATCGAAGCGAGAGCGCTCCAGCGTGGAAAGCCAGGGCCCCGGCGACGCCAGACCGATGGAGCCGCGCGCGTGAAGTTCGCCTTCGCCTCCCCCAACGGCCAGTGCTCCCGCGACGACGTTGCGCGCGCTCGACCAGACGGCCCGCGTGTCGCCGATCGGCAGATTCCGGTATCTAAAGCCTCGGATGTTGATGTTGCCGCTCGACGTGATGCCCTCGCCGCGGGAGGCGCTCGCAAGGCGAACGCCGCCTTTTCCAGCCAAGGTATCGCCCGTATCGAAGAAGTTATTCAAATCCGAAAGGTCGGCTCGGGGTGCGCTGACGTGCGCTGCGACGTTGCGTGGCCGGACCACGGCGTCGAAACGCATGGCCGTCGTCCCGACGCGCACCGATCCTTGGGACATGCTGACGCCGCTGCGATCGGCGTCGATTGCGGCGTGACCGTCAATGAAGGGAAGACCGTTGACGTCTCCTGCCGGAACGCCGACCGTCCCGGCGATCGTCGGCGAGACGCTGCGTCCGCCGACGAGCAACTGCGCGTTAAAGGAACCGTCGGTCATGTAGTTCGGAAGCGCGAAAGCGTGCAAGGTGCGCGCAACCTGGGAGGCCGGCACGTCTGCGCGAATCGCATAAGTCGGAGAGCCCGACGAAAGTGCGCCAATCGTACCGTCGGCACGAGCATACGTGCCGCCGATCTGTCCGACCACTCGTTTGAGAGCAACGGCATCTCCGGAGAGATTGACGTCGGCCTCTCCCGCAATCGGAAACTGCGCGATGCGCGCGTTATCGATCGTAACGCCTCCCGCAAACGCGGGCAGCGGCGCCCCGGCTCGCAGCTCGCCGCTGGCATAGATCGTTCCGCCCTCGAGCGGTAATCCGATGCCGCGGAGCTGCGAGCTCTTGAGCTTCTTGGCAACGATCGCGAGCGCATTTGAACTCGAAGTCCCCGCGCGCTGCGGCGACAGCGAAAGCGTGCCCGCTGCGACGACGTCGCCGCCCGCCGCGGTCGCGTGCGCGGAGTAAATACGCAAGCGGTCACCTTCAACGGCCAGCGTAAGACTCGCGCGGTCTACCGGAACCCCGCGCAGCGTTGCTCCGGGCATCGACAAGTTCGAGCCAACCACCACGATGCGCTTGGCTTCCACCGCAATCGCAACGGTGCCACCCAATCTCCCGCGCCCGGTAATCGCGCTGCCGAGAAAAGGCGCCAGACCTTCAAAGCTTCCTTGATAATCTCCGAAGGCGACGAATCGTTGGGTCGAAAAGTCGCCGCGTCCGCGAAAGCTTCCCCAAGGACCCGAGGCGCGTAAGCGATTGATCGGCGCGTCCTGCATCGTTCCCGCCATCGCTGCCTCCAGGCTGGTGAAGTGCACGCCGGCAATGCTGGTATTTGCGCCGCTCACCAACCCTCCCAAGACGATGTGGTTGCCCGAGCCGCCGCCGGCGATGGCGGCACGAATGGATCCCCCGTCGATCTTCGGCATTTGCGGCAAGTTCAAATTTGGAAACGCCGGATATGGCGGCGCTCGCATGTGTAAATTGTCCGAGAGCAGCCAAAAGGCGCTCGTGCCGCGCGGCCGGTCCAGTAGATACGATCCGTCGAGATCGCCGCGAGGCGTGTGCAGCCAGAAGGGATCGACGAGCGCCCTCCCGTTCTCATCCATCCGCAGGATGGCCGCAACACGATCGACGCCTCGCTCCGAAGCCACGCTTCCGATGACGTGAAACAGCAGGTCGTCGCCGGTCGCCCCGGCGTCGATCACGATCGGTTCGTCTCCTAACATCTCGTCAAGATACGGCAGCCGATTCGCCGGCCCGGCGACGTGCACGGCAAACTCCGAGCGCAGGTGCGCGCCGAGGTGAAGCGTGCCGCGCACGCCGATCGAAATGCCGCCGTAGGACGCGCGTAGCGGAGCGAGTGCGATCACATTCGCGTGATAGACTACCCCCGCATTAATTCCGTCGAATGGCAGACTACGATAGAGCGCGCGGGCCCCATTCGCGCGCGCGATGATTACCGGATCCGCGACCGGTCCTCCTACGAGCACTCCGAGCGTCACCTTTCCCGAAATCGGTTGCTCGCGCGTGAAGCCGAAGGCCGCGCGGAGGTCGGCGAGATCTCCGGCGCCCGAGACCCCCAAGCGCAGCTGAGGGCTGCCGGTCACCGCGCCGGTTAAGTCGTAAACGCCGCCTTGGATGTGCAGCGGAATGCCGGCGAGCGTGGCGCGCGCCTCGCTGATAAAGAAATCGTTGTCGACGACATGAAGCGTTCCACTTATATTCTCGATTGGAAGGGAGAGCACGCTTAGCCCGATGCGTCCGCCGTCGATATCGAGCCGGAGGCTCACGTGATACGAGGGCGCTACGTTGGGTTGGACGTCCAGCGCATAGAGCACCGCGTCAAAGTTGCGAGCTCCTCCGTGAAGAATGCGCACGTCGGGAGTTTGCGCGAAGTAGTTGGCCAGCGCGCGGACCGGAAAGCGTGGCGCCTTGGCGTGATGCATCGCGAAGCCCGCGATCGCATCGACCTTGCCCACCACGGTAAACGGTTCTTCGCGATGCTCTTCAAAAGCGCCGGCGACGCGATAATGCGTGATCGCCGACGTGTCGACGCTCGCGTCAACGACGATGCGATCGATTTGCAGGTCGCGAGCGCTTGCCTCAAAAGCCGACGGTTCGCGCAGCTCGATGCGGCCGTCGCGAACTTTGAGGCGAAAGGCAATCGGCACGGGGTCGGTTCGCTGCGGCACCGGCACGGACGGCGCGGCGGCTCCGGGCAACGGGATGTTGAAGGCACCGTTGCGCGAACGGGAGAGCGTCAGCTTGAAGCCGCTTACGTCGATGCCGGTCAGGCCGAAGCGGTGGCGGCTGCCGGGAAGAAGGTCGCGTAGCGAGTACCCGATCGTCACGCTGTCGGCCGCCAGGAGCGGTTCGGTGCCACGTTCGATGTGAAGGTCGTGGAGCGTGGCGCGATTGCTGCCGACTTGAAGCTGGGCGATGCGAACGTCGTATCCCGCGAATGCGGCGACCGTCCGGATGGCAAAACGCAGCAACTCGTGGCGCGAAGCCGCCACGAGCCCGACGACGACGGCGGCGGCCAGCAGGCCGATTGCAAAGCGCTTGCGCACGTGAGTCCTCGTGCTTCTATACCCTTTGTAGTATGGAGGACCCCGCCTGCCTCACAAGGCTTTAACTAAAAAGGAGGCGGCCGGCCTCCCTAGAGATCGAGATTCTTGACGCTTTTTGCGTACTCGAAAATATATTGCTTGCGAGGCTCGACCTTGTCACCCATGAGATCGGTGAAGATCTGCTCGGCCTCGACGGCGTCTTCGACGGTAATCTGCTTGAGGCGGCGATTGCCCACTTCCATCGTCGTGAGGGCGAGCTGCTCGGCATCCATTTCCCCGAGTCCCTTGTACTGTTGAATGGTGAAATCTTTACCGTCATCGCCGACGACCGCCTTGAGCTCGGGCTCGGTGAACGCCCACCATTGTTTTTTGCCCTTGCGAATGCCGTAGAGCGGCGGCTGCGCGATGAAGACGTGCCCCTGTTCCACCAGCGGCTTCATTTGGCGATAGAAAAACGTTAGGAGCAGGGTGCGGATGTGCGACCCGTCCACATCGGCATCGGTCATGATGATGATCTTGTGGTAGCGCAGCTTCTCCACGTTGAACTCGTCCCCGAAGCCGGTGCCGAGCGCCGTGATCATCGTGCGGATTTCCTCGTTGGCCAGGACTTTGTCCAGCCGCGCCTTTTCTACGTTGATGATCTTTCCGCGCAGGGGCAGAATGGCCTGATTGTTCGGATCCCGGCCGCCCTTGGCCGTGCCGCCTGCCGAGTCACCCTCGACGAGGAAGAGCTCGCATTCGGCCGCGTTTCCGTTCTTGCAGTCGACGAGTTTACCGGGAAGGCCGGAGCCTTCCAGGGCGTTCTTGCGCCGCGAGAGGTCGCGGGCTTTCTTCGCCGCGTCGCGCGCGCGCTGGGCCTGCATGCACTTGTCCACGATGGCGCGGGCGTACTTCGGATTCTCCTCGAGAAAGAAGTCGAGCCGCTCGGAGACGAGACCCGCAACGATGCTGCGCACTCTCGCATTGCCGAGCTTCGTCTTGGTCTGTCCTTCGAACTGGGGATCCTGGAGTTTTACCGAGACGACCGCCGTCAGGCCCTCCACGATGTCGTCGGTCGAAAGCGAGTTGTCCGCTTCTTTGAGCATGCCGCGCTTGCGGGCATAGCCGTTCACCGCATTGGTAACGGCTTGGCGGAAGCCTTGGAGGTGCATGCCGCCCTCGATCGTCGCGATGTTATTGGCGTACGAGAAGATCTGGTCGGCGTAGGCATCGGTATACTGCATCGCAACTTCGACGTCGACGCCGTCGCGCTCGGCATGGGTCGAAATAATCGGATGAAGCGGATCCTTTTTCGCATTGAGCCATTCGACGAACGAGACGATCCCACCGTCGAACTCATAGGTGCGCTCGCGCACCGGCTCGGAAGACCGGACCGGCCGTTCGTCGCGCAGCGTGATCGCGAGGCCGCGATTGAGGAATGCCAGCTCCCGCAAGCGTTTTTGCAAAATGTCCCAGTGAAACTCGGTTACCTCGAAGACTTCCGTGTCGGGCTTGAACCATTGCCGCGTTCCCGCGCCGGTGGCTTTTCCGATCTTCTTGAGTTTTTGCACGGTGATTCCGTGCTCGAACTTCATCTGCCACAGGAACCCATCGCGCTTAACCTCGGTAACCATCCATTCCGACAAAGCATTGACGACCGAGATGCCGACGCCGTGCAGGCCGCCCGATACCTTGTAGCCGCCCTTTCCGAACTTCGCGCCGGCGTGGAGGATCGTCATGACCACTTCCACGGCAGGCAGCCGTTCCTCGGCGTGAAGGTCGATCGGGATGCCGCGGCCGTCATCTTCCACCGAGCACGAGCCATCGGCCAACAATACGACCTGTACGGTGCGCGCGTATCCCGCCATCGCCTCGTCGACGGCGTTATCTACCGCCTCGTACACGAGTTGATGCAACCCTCGCTCCGCCGTGTTGCCAATATACATGCCCGGGCGCTTGCGCACCGCTTCCAGCCCGCGTAGGACCTCGATTTGCTCACCAGTATAGTTCGTCGACATCAACCTTTTCGTTCGTTTTGTGTTCGCACGCTACTCGCCATTGCTAACGGAGAGCCGGCAAAGAGAAGTTCGTGAAGTTCGTCGCCCAAGACATTGCGCACCGTGGCCGGCATGATCTCTTCCGGCGGAAGCTTACTGTGCAGCAGCACGTACGAGCTTGCGACCAGCCGTTCGCGGCCCCCGCGCGAAAGGCGTCCGGCGACTCGCGCCCGCTCGAGCATCCCCCACCAGCGTTTAAGCAGCCGGCTGCGAATGCGTTCGTACTCCTTCTGCTGTAACCCATCTACGAGCTGGGCCGTTCCGCTGAAGCCAAGCCAGGGGGCTTCAAAAAGCAACCGCGCGGTCGCGAGGGCTCGCTCTTCGCTCCGAGCGGCATCGCAGGCCGCGCAGCTGGCCCTCTGGGATGGGTCGATCAGCACACCGCAGCTAGCGCAGGCCTTCCAGCCGGCGGAGCGCTTCGTTTGGGAAGCGTCTTTGACGTGCCGCGCAAACTGCGCCAGTGCCTCCTGGGCGTTAGCCGACGGAACGGGTTCGCCGGGCAGCCGCATGGGATTGGCGACAGGGCGGGCGGCCCGCGGCGCGTAGCGCTTAGGGAGCACGCCCACGCGAAAGCGGAGACGCTCGACTCCGGCGCCAGGCAGCCGCGCTGCCACCGCGGTGAGAATTCGGTCCCCCAGAAAACTCAACTGATGACTCCAGGCGCTCGAACGCGTGACGATGACCAGCGTGCCGTCCGCGGCGCGGACGGGCGCGGAGTTCGCCGCTACTTCGTCTCCGACGATATCGGTCCACCCCGCCTGCAACAGCGTCAAAGGATCGCGCAATGCGACCTTCTCCGAGGGCGCCCACGCAACAATGGCTTGCGAAAGCTTTAGCATGCTGCCAGTGCCTCCACGTTTCCGTGGCGGACTCGCGCCACGTGCGCGCTGGACTGCAACGGCGCCGGCAAATGCGTCGCGGTTACGAAAGACTGTTCGTAGTCGCCGATCTCGGCAAGGAAAGCGGTTGCGCGGTCCTCGTCGAGCTCCGAGAGGACGTCGTCCAACAGCAGCAGGGGCGCCTCGTTGGAACGTTCTTTCATTACCGCATACTCGGCAATTTTCAATGCGAGCACGGCCGTGCGTTGCTGGCCTTGCGAGCCAAACGCGGCCAGCGAAACGTCGTCGAGGGAAAGGCCGACGTCGTCGAGATGCGGCCCTGCAAGCGCGGTCTTTCGCACCCGCTCGGCGTCGCGCGTCTGCCGCAACCGAGCCTCGAACGCTGCCGCGGCCGCATCGCGCGTCGCAATGTCGAAGGGCACGTTTGGCTCGTACGTAAGCTGCAACCGCTCGTTGCCTCCAAAACGCGCGTGCGCGCGGCGCGCCTCCTGCGCGAGCGCTCTGACGAGATGATCGCGGGCCAGCATGATCTCGGTTCCCGCCTCGATCAGAGTGCGCTCGTAGATATCCAGCAAGTCCGGGTCGCCGTCAATCGTTCCGCGTAGCAGCGCGTTCTTTTGCTGCAGGGCTTTACGATAACGCGCCAGCTCGTGGTAGTAGCGCGGCTCGCTTTGCGAGAGCGCGACGTTGAGAAACGCGCGCCGAACCCCCGGAGTGCCCGCGGCCAGCTGCAAATCTGCCGGTACGAATGTGACGACGCGGATCTTTCCAAGGTAGGCGGCATAGCGCACGCCGCCACCGTTGACCGTATAGCTCTTGCGCGTCCCGCGCCCGCTCTTTTCGATCGCGCAGACTAGCTCCACTTGACCCGTTCGCAACGTTGCCTCACCGCGCACGACTGCT
>JBEKRW010000094.1:0-8290 GCA_049517595.1 Candidatus Cybelea sp.
TTACAACTCGACCTCGTCAAAGCTTCCGTCGCTGTACAATTCGTAGCGCTTACCATCCGCATAAGCGACAAGCGGAAACTCACCTTCGTGAAGCAGGCTGCTTGTCGCCGGTTCGATCGGAACCCATCTGCGCGCACCGTTATCGAGGTTAAACTCCAGTCGCTGCCCTTGCAGTTCAACGACAACTTTCATCGCGTCGTCCTCCTCCCGAGCCATTACCGGGCGGGACAGGTATGCCTCTGAGCTTAAACGTACCTTAATCAAGTATCCGTAGAATAAACCGCTAAGCTTTGCAACATTTTCTTGCGGACCTCACCCCCGCCACTGCCACGCTGCTGATCGCAGCGCTGGTCTTAGCTTTCGGGTTCGAGGCAATCAACGGATTTCACGACACGGCCAACGCCGTCGCGACGGTCATTTACACTAACACCCTCAAGCCATGGTACGCCGTCGTCTGGTCGGGCATCTGGAACTTTGCCGGCGTCCTGGTTTCGAGCGGGGCCGTCGCCTTTAGCATCGTCGCCTTGTTACCGGTCGAGCTCGTCATCCATGCGGGTTCGGCAGCCGGATTCGCAATGGTCTTCGCGCTGCTGGTCTCTGCGCTGGTCTGGAACTTTGCCACCTGGTACGCCGGGATTCCGGCTTCGAGCTCGCACACGCTCATCGGATCGATCGTCGGCGTCGGCCTGATGAACGCGGTGCTATCCAAACATCCCTTCGGCGACGGCGTGAACTGGGGAAAGCTGCACGATACGTTCATGGCGCTCTTCCTTTCGCCGATCATCGGCTTCGTTTGTGCGGCCGTGTTGCTGCTCCTGATGAAGGCGATCGTCCGCGACAAACAGCTCTACGCATCTCCGGAAGGGACGAAGCCGCCTGTTTGGTGGATCAGGGTCCTGCTGGTGATCACGTGTACCGGCGTCAGCTTCGCGCACGGATCGAATGATGGCCAAAAAGGCATGGGTCTCATCATGCTGATTCTCATCGGCATTCTGCCGGGCGTCTACGCGATCAACCCCACAGTGACGGCGGCCGGCGTTGCGTCGCTCGTCTCCCAGAGCAAGGCCGTGCAGCCGATGCTCGATGCGAAAGCCGGCCGAGGCGCACAGATTACGGGGCAGGATGCCGAGAGCGCGCTTTCGGATTTCTTGAAGTACGGTGCGAAGGCAGCTGCGACTACCTTTGTTGCCCTCGCGTACGAGAATCGAGCGATCGTGCAGATCGTCGGTACCGCCCCGACCTTCGATAAGCTCACCGACGATCAGCGGAAAGACTTGCGAACCAAGAGCTACCTGGTTGGCGAGTCCATCGGCAAACTCACCAAACCCAACAAGGCGTTCACCGCCCCGGGCGAAGCCAAGGCGTTAGGCGATTACAAAAAGGCGCTCGACGGAATGACCAAGTTCATCCCGGTCTGGGTGAAGTTCATGGTGGCGTTGTGCCTAGGCATCGGAACGATGATCGGATGGAAGCGCATCGTCGTCACCATCGGAGAAAAGATCGGAAAGTCGCATCTGACGTACGCTCAGGGCGCGTCCGCGGAGCTGGTGACGATGGCGACGATTCAGGGCGCCGACATGCTCGGGCTGCCCGTGAGCACGACGCACATTCTTTCATCGGGGGTGGCCGGCACGATGGCCGCAAACGGCTCGGGATTGCAGGCGCGGACGCTCCGCAATATCGTCCTCGCGTGGGTGCTGACGGTCCCGGTCACGGTCTTCCTGGGGGCGCTCATTTTCGGCGCCGGATTCCTCATCGTTCTGCGCTTTTTTGGAGCGTAGGAGCCCGGGCGAACGTTCTCGTACGCGGCGCGCGGTACGATGATGGCCGATCACCCACACCGTGAAGGAGCCGCTCGATGTCCGCGTTCACCCTCTTCCCCCGCTACGCACGATTCCCAGGTTGCACGCGCCCGCCGGAGCGAAGCGTCGAAGGCGCCTCGATCGACTATCTTCCCGCGAACTACTCCGCGGTTGAGGCGGCCGTCGACGCGAAGCTGCTCCGGGGAGCCGAGCAGGTCGTCCTCGACCTCGACAGCCTCGCGATCCTCGATACAGAGGGGCTCCGGGGCCTGATCGCGCTACTGCGCCGCGCGCGCCTCAAGGGCGCTCAGATCGTGCTTCGGTGCAGTCGCGAAGAGATTCTCCGGACGCTCTCCGTGACGGGGCTCGACCGCGTCTTTACCATCAGCTAGGTCTATCTCGGCGGGTCGGGCCAAACGTTCGCTTCGGCCGCTCGCGCCAAATCGACGTGCCAGGGAATTGCCAAATAACTCTCGCGATCGTCGGGCTCGAGCTCGTCAGCGGTAGCTTTCATGAGGCTCTTAGCTCGTTTGAGCGCGCGCGCCGCCTCGGCAGAATCGCCGGCAACGCGGAAGATCTGTGCTGCCGCCCAGTAGCAATGGGTTGGCCAGTCCGTTGCTCGCATGATGGAGTCATCATCGGCGAGCAGTCGCTGCACCGCGTCGCGCGCAGCCGGGAGATTCCCGAGCGCGGCGTGCCAAAGCGCAAGGTTGGCCAGTGTCGTGCTCGACCAGACCTGCGACTCTGACTGCGAGCGCAGCTCGAAGGATGCCTCGGTGAGTTCGATCGCCCGCACGTAGTTGCCGGCCATCGCCTCCGCGAAGGCGAGATTCTCCATGACCGATGCCTCGATCAATCCGAAGCCAAGCTGGCGCGCGAGTTTGAGCGCCAACTCGGCAGCTTCCCGCGCGCCGGCGACCTGCTGGGTATACGCACGCATAAAAACGAGGTTGGAGAGCCCCCCGACTCTCCCACGCCCATCGCTCGCGCGTTCGAAAAGCTCGATTGCCCGTTCCGTGAAAGAGCGCGCCCGCTCGAAAAAGCCGAGCCTCATCTCGAGCAAGGCCTGATTCAGTAGCTGACCCGCGCTCCCGGCGAGGTATCCGCTTTCGGCGTAGATGCGCCCGGCGGCCGCGTAGTGTTGTCGCGCCTGCGCGTAGCCTGCGCCCTCTGCATCGAGCGTAACGCCGAGCCGCCCGTGCGCCTGCGCCTCGGCGAGCCGGTCGCCCAGCTTTATTGCCAGTTCCAAGCAGCGCACGCTCAGCGCGTGACAGCGCCGGATGTCGCGGCGCTGATACGCGACGGTAAAGCCGCTGCTCAGCGCAAGCAGTTCCAGCACCGGATCCGCGGCCCGTTCTGCAGCCCGCGCGGCTTCGTCGAATAATCCCTCGGCTGCCGAAAGATGACCCTGATGCGCCTCTACTTGTGCCAAAAGGCAAAGCGCACGCGTCGCACCGGCTTCGTCCTCCGCCGCCCGGCTACAAGTCAGCGCGGCGTTGGCCGAGTCGTACGCTTCCGCCAACCGGCCCAAAGCGAAAGCCATTTCTCCCTCGGCCAAGTGCAGTGCCGCGCTGCCTGGCGCATCGTCATCGGAGACGCACGCGCGCAGAGCGGCGGCGGCCTGCTCCAACATGACGCGATCGCCCGCGGTCGTCGCAAACTCCATGCGATGCAGCAGGGTGGACCGATGAACTTCCGGATCGCCCAGTTCCACATCGACGCTTTCCAACGCCAGGAGCGCCGCATTCCGCGAGTCGAGGTCGCCGCTTCGAGACTCTATGGTCACGCTCTCTAGCAGAAGGTCGGCCCGCATGCGCGCCGCAGCATCGAGCGCAAGTGCGCGTTCGCTTTGCGCCCGCGCCTCGTGAAGCGCTCCAATCGAAATCGATCGGCGAATCGCTTCCAAGTAGCAACGCGCCGCGTTTGCAACGTCCCCGGCGAACTCGTAGTGCCCCGCAAGTGAGGCCGAGAGTTCCGAGAAGCGTTCGGGGTAGAGTTTTTCGAGCACTCGGGCAACGCGACGGCGCCGGACGGCGGCCTGTTTGGAGGGGACGCCCGCAGCGATCGCATCCTGTACGAGATGGTGCGTGAAGGCGTACTCGAGAAAGCCCCGTCCGCTCGCTTCGCGGATGATCCGCCGGTCGAGCAGCTCGTCGAGCGAATCGGTGAGATCGGCTTCGTCCCACGCACTCACCTCGCGCACGGCATCGCGCGAAAACCGATCGCCGATGCAGGCAGCGATCTCGGCAGCCGTGCGCGCATTTTCCGAGAGCCGGTCGACGCTGCGCGCGACGACTGCTTGCAACGACGCAGGCTCGGTGCCCGCCTCGCCGTTACGTACGTCTACGACGAGCTGCGTTAGGAAGAGCGGATTGCCTCCCGAAGCGGCAACCAGCGACTCGGCGGGACGATCGCGGACGTCGGGCACCGCGACTCGCAGTTCTTCAGCTTCGCTGACCGAGAGCCGGCTCAGCCACATGCTCTGTGCGCCGGCGGTCGCGCGGGCCTCGCGGCGCAGCCGATGAAACGCATGCAGGCGCTGCGACTCCTCGTCGCGATAGGTCACGACGATCATAACGGGCACGCCGCTGATGCGCCGCAGCAAGAACTGCAACAGTTCGATCGAAGCCGGCTGCGCCCAGTGCAAATCTTCGAGAATCAACAGCAGCGGGCGCGGCTTGGCGAGATCCGCGATGCAGCGAAAGAGCGATTCGAGCAACCGGATGCGTTCGCTCTCGGCGTCCAGCCGCGCAATGGCGGGAAGTGCGACGCGCGCGGAGATTTCGGGCAAGAGCGTGGCCAGGCAGGCCAGCGCCATGCTGGGCCGCAGCGCTGCGACCAGCGGAAGCGCCGAGCGCAGCGCGTCCACGACACTTTCGTAGGGTACGGCTTCGGGGGAGCTTGTCGTGCCGACGACGACGCGGCCACCACGATCTTCTACGGCGTGCGCGAACTCCAACGCGAGCCGCGACTTTCCGATACCCGGCTCGCCGCCGACGAACGCGCAAGCACCGCGCCCACGGCCCACGCGGTTCCAAGTTTCCAGCAAGCGTTCCATCTCGTCGCGCCGCCCGACGAACGGTAACACCGCCGATTCACCCGCGGTCGCTAACCGTTCCTCGACAACGTCTTCGTCGGCCGCGGCTTGACCGCGCGAAATTCGCTCGGCAACGGCCACGGTTTCCGCCATCGGTTCCGCGTCCATCTCCGCGCGTAAGCGTTTGGCAAATGTCGCGTACTCGCTGAGCGCACCGGCGCGATCGCCGCTCTCGTAGCGCATAGCGATGATACGCCGCACCATATCTTCGCGCCAGGGATCGATCGCTAGGACTTTGCGCGCCGTTTCGATCGCGAGTCCGAGATTCGCGTTGCGCCGCGCCTCTGAAGCGTGTTCGGCAAGGCAACGCAGATACGTGTCGCGATGGCGTTCGCGAATGACGTCGAGCCATTCGTCGTAGACCTCAGGCAACAAGTCGCCGCGATAAAGCTCGATCGCTTCGCCGAGGCGGCTGCGATCGGCCGCCGCCGCTACGAACGCGTCGATATCGAGCCACAGGTCGGCATCGGGGTTCCACGCGACCTTGTCGGTCTCAATCGTGACGTACCGCTCCGACGGCTGCGGCAAGATTTTCGGAAGCTCGCTAAGCGTCGCACGCAGTTTTGCTCGCGCCGCTCCTTCTTCGTCGTCGGGATACAGGAGAAAGGCGAGATACTCGCGCGATACTGCCGTCGCCCGGTGCAATAAGAGATAGGTAAGGACCTGCAGCGACTTCCGAGGCGTGGGCAGCGTAAAACGGTCGCCGTCAAGCGCGACCTCCAGATGGCCGAACAACCGGAACTCGAGGCGCCCGCGCGCTTTGGTTGGCGGTGCACGGAGCTCGCTCACCTTGGCGACGGCTTTGCCCTCCCGACCTTGCCTTCTCGAACGCGGCGGCTGCCTCCCCGGCCGGGCGGACGTTTCCGTACGGCGACCCCGGTACCATGAAGCCTGGTCACTCAACCCCTTTCTTTTTCTTGAGGAGCAAACTATGTTCGCGTCCATCTTCTGCCGCCGAGGAATTCCGGCTCTCGCGATCGTGATCGGACTCGCCGGCTGTGCCGGTGGGACGACCACCGGCCCTTTCGTCCCGGGAACCGCCGGCCAATCGCAGCCCCAGGCAACCCCACTGCACGGCGGGTTCCGCATATTTGCGGCAAACCGCGACGGCGGAAGCGTTGTCTCGTTCGAATCGACGGCGAACGGTGACGTTGCGCCCATCGCGACGATCGCCGGATCGGAGACGACGCTGACTGATCCCGACGCACTGACCGCAGATTCGTCGGGCAACATCTACGTAGCCAACGACGGTGGCACTGAGGTCGCCGTCTTCGGCCCTCATGCGAACGGCAACGTCAAGCCGGCCCGAGTCATCGGCGGATCCAACTCGAACCTCGGTCCGACCGAAGGTATCATGGTCGACCCCTCGGGCAATCTCTGGGCGAGCAGCTACACCAATGAGGACGTCACCGAATACGCAGCCGGCGCGTCGGGGAACGTCTCGCCCATCAACACAATCGCCGGCAGCAACACGCAGCTCAGCGAGCCGCTCGGGCTGGCTATGAACGCCAAGGGCCAACTCTTTGTGGCCAACGGCTCCGGCACCGTCGTAGTTTTTGGCAAGGGCGCCAGCGGCAACGCCACGCCCCTCGGCGTGATTGGCGGGGGCTCCTCCGGCCTCTCCAAACCGTTCGCCCTCGCATTCGACGATCGTGGCCGCCTCCTGGTCGCGGATGAATCCGCGGGCATCCTGGTCTTCGCCAAAGGGGCCGTCGGCAACGTCGCGCCCGTCGCGCATATCACCTCAGCGAGCTATCCGGCCGGCGTCATGGCGGATTCCAAGGGCCACATCTACGCTGCGGAGTTTACCAACAACACCATCAAGGAGTTCGCCCGTAGCGCCAACGGCAACGCGACGCCGCTCCGCACGATCGAAGGCCCGAACACCACGCTCGACGGGCCCAACTCCCTAGCCCGCTAGAGCAAAGCACCTGCTCTTTGGTTTGCCCGCAACGACGGCTCCGCACCGGCGGAGCCGTCGTTGTCTTCCGGGGACCCGGAACGATTTGGTACGCCCCTTCCGCTACGATGTTAGCAGAGCAGTGAATCCAATAACCACATGAACGAGGAGACAAATGCGTCTGAATATGGGGATCAGGATTGCCGTTTCGCTCGGACTTACCGGCGTAATCTTGGCCGGCTGTAGCGCGCTGCAGCAGAGCGTAGCGAGCGGTTTTCATAGCGGATTCCGTTCGTCGTTCAAGTCGAGCTTCGTCAAGTCGTGCATGACGCAAGCCGGCGCTTCGGAAGCGCTCTGTGGCTGCGTTGCAGCCACCCTCGAGCGCACACACACCGACGACCAGATCGTGAAGATGTCGCCCGACGACCCCGAGACCTCCAAGGAGCTCGTCGACGACGCGCGCACCTGCGCCGCGACGAAAACGCACAGCACAACGGCTCCCGCTCCCCGCTTGGCGGCGCAGCCCGGCATGGACCCGGCATACATCGATGCTTACGTTACGCCTTATTACACCCCAAAAGGTCCCGTGATCCGCGTCGGCCGGTTCAGTTCGGGGCTGGCGTCGAGTAATCCGAAGCGAGTGCTCGCTACGATCGGAGCGATGAGAAAGCGGTGGCAACGGCTGAGCTTTCCGGAGCTCTATGTCGGCTCGATCCGTCTTTACAATCTGGGCTATCGCAACGATGCCGTCTACTGGTTTTATACGGCCCAGTATCGGGCACGACAAGTCAGCATGCTACTCGACCCGGCCAAGATCGGACGCATGGGTGACCCGGGCTTCGAGTTGCAAGCCGCGGGCGGCGCCTTCATGCAAACCGTAGGCACCTGGATCAACGGCTATGCTTTCGGCCATCCCGAGAACCTGGTCGCAACCGTCCGCAGAGTGCAACGAGAGGGCCGGCAGGTCGGCGATCTCCACGCAATCTATCCAAACGTCGCGTTTGTCGACTCGAGCCGCTGGCCGGCCGCGAATGACCAGCTCGCCGACGGAATGGGTTCGCTGATCGCCTATTTGCAGCAGCAAAAAGATGCCATCGCGCGACAGCGCGCCGCCAATGGGACGGCCGCGAAGTTCTCAGGCCTGACGAGCAAGTGAGACGCTACGCACCGGCCGCCGCCCTCTTCCTGGCCGCGGTCGTGGGTTGTTCTCACGGCAGCTCGTCGGCTGCGAACACGCCATCCACGCAGAGCGCGCCGTCGGCCGCGCCGGTCTATCCCGGCGCAACGGTTGAAGCGGCCACTTCCAACGCGGAAACCGCGCTAGGAGCGGTCTCGGGAAGCGCCTATTCGACAAGCGACTCATTCGAAACGGTCTACGCCTTCTACAACAAGAACTTACCTCCGGGATCGGAGCGATCGCACATCACGGCCCCTCAAGAGACGGCGGTCTTTCTCATCGGGAGTGGAAACGACCAGCTCAGCGTGACGGTC
>JBEKRW010000095.1:0-8216 GCA_049517595.1 Candidatus Cybelea sp.
CGGTGGGCACGGGTGGCTCGGCATTTGCACGGATATCGACGACTACAAGAGGCAAGGTCAACTCTTTGCCTTTCTCGCCCAAGCCGGTGAGGTGCTTGCGGAGTCGCTCGATTTGCAGGCCACACTGAACCGCCTGCTGGCCATCATTGTTCCGGAGTTTGGCGACTGGGCCGCAATCGATCTCTTCGACGAAGACGACCGCTTAAAGACCGTCGCGGCCATTCACGCCGATCCAAAGAAGACGCGCCTTGTGAAGCGTCTCGTCGGGCGTTACACGCACGATCGGCGCTACGAGCCTGCGATTGCCGCCGCGCTGCGAAATGGGCGGCCGATGGTCATCCACGAAGTGAACGTCGAGCTTCTCGAAAAAATCGCTACCCGCCACCTCCTCGAAGTGATTCGCGAGTTGGAGCCGCGCTCGGCCGTTACCGTTCCGCTACGCACGCGCGGGCGGACGATTGGTTCGCTCGTCGCGTACTGGTCGCAGACTCCGCGGCGATATGCCGTCGCCGATTTACCGCTCTTCGAAGAACTCACGAAGCGCGCGGCCGTTTCGATCGGTCACGCGCGCCTTTACGAACGCGAGCGCGAGATCGCCGCGGAGTTTCAGCGTGCGGCGCTCCCCATTTCGCTTCCCCAGGTGCCCGGGATGCGCTTTGACGGCATCTACGTGCCGGCCAGCGATCGCGAGTTGCTTGGCGGCGATTGGTACGACGCGCTGCTTCTCAACGATGGGCGCATCGTCATCTCTGTCGGCGACGTGGCCGGCAGCGGTCTGTCTGCGGCGGTGATCATGGCCTCGATGCGTCAAGTCATTCGCGGGGTTGCGCAGGTCTACGCCGACCCGATTGCGATGCTCGACGCCGCCGATCGCACGCTGAAGACCGAGTATCCCGACATGTTCGTGACGGCATTCGTCGGCGTGCTCGATCCGGTCGCGCGCACGTTCGCGCACGCATCGGCTGGGCATCCGGCACCGCTCCTGCGCGACGCCGCGGGCGCCGTGACGCCGCTCGGCACGAGCGGACTGCCGCTGGGTTTGCGCGTTCGCGGCGAGGTCGCCACGACGACGCCGCTACCCCCTTCCGGCCTTTTAATTTTCTACAGCGACGGTTTGATCGAGGCAGAGCGCAACGTCGTACGCGGTTACGAACGCCTCATCGCGGCACTCGCTCGCCCCGAGATTGCGAGCAGCTCGAGTCCGGCCGGCGCGCTTTATCGCGCGCTGCTCAAGCGCGGTGGAAACGACGACGTGGTCGTGTTGACGTTGCGGCTCGACGCGCCTGAGGTCAGCCTTAACGACGGCGACGGCGCGCAGCGGTGGACCTTCGATAGTGAGGACGCCCGCCGAGCGCATGCGGCACGCCACTCGTTCGTGCAGGCCTTGCGCGACGCCGGCCTGCGCCGCAAACCCCTCGATGCTGCCGAACTCGTCTTCGGCGAACTGCTCGGCAACGTCGTGCGCTTTGCTCCCGGGCCGGTCGAGATCGTCCTCAATTGGACCCACACCGCCGCACCGGTTCTTCACGTGCTCGATCGCGGTCCCGGGTTTACGTTCGCGCCAAAACTCCCGGTGGACTTACTCAGCGAGCGCGGCCGTGGGCTCTACATCGTCTGGTCGCTTGCGGAAGACTGCAACGTGACGCTACGCTACGATGGCGGCGCGCACGCGCGTGCGGTGCTTGCGACGGTTTAGCCGGCTGCGGGGTCGCCGGGTTTGGGCGGTTTACCGGCCCGTATCTTAAAGGCCAGCTCGGGCCGGCTCTGCAAGGGCGGATAAACGTGGGCGCGCACCTCGAAGCCAGCGTTTTGGAGCCCGAGCCGCAACGCGGCCTGCTGTATGCCGTGGAGGATCGCGGCGCTCAAGTCTTCGTCGGCTACGCTTAGGTCCATCAGCGAATCGACGCCGTCTCTTTTGGAAAGCAGCGTGAGGCGCAGTTCGCCGTCGACGCGCGCCGACTCGTGCTCTTCGTCGACCGGATCGTGAAAGACGACGACGTGATGGTCTTCGTAAACAACCTCGTTGTTGCCGACGATTGCCACCCAAGCGCGACGTTCCTTGCTCCACTGCGGCGGCGCACCGAGCACCTCGCCGGCTGCAACTCTTTTCTTAACCCGATCGGCGCTCATCACGCGCAGCTTCCGCGCGTCGCAAAGGACGCCTGCTCGCTGCCCCTGAAGCCAGCAATGCAATGACGTTTTGGATTTCGCAGAAAATTTGCGGGCCCGAACAACGCCTCTGGGAGAAGCCCGATCCCGAGCACACCTTTCGGGGCCGCCTCGACGGCACGCGCGCCAACGCCGACGAGATCGTCTATCAAGACGACGACGTTTTCGCATTTCGCCACCGCATCGATCCGCGCAAGGAGGAGTGGTGGGACGTGCACGTGGTTATCATTCCGAAAAAATGGATCCCGACGATATTGGACTTTTCGCTCGGCGACGCGGAGATTTGGCATCGCCTGCTGAGGGGCATTCAGCGGGTCGCGCTGGAGCTCGATCTCTACGAAAAAGGATTTATGATCCGGATGGGAGTGCTGCCGCCCTATCAGCATACCGAGCACGTGCACATCCACATTCTTTCGGGTAAGCACCGCAGCGCGGTCGTAGACGGGCCGATGCCGGATGCCGGCTGAGGCGCGACCATCACTCGGAAGGATCGCACTCACCTTTGCGACGATTGCCTCGACCTCGTTCGGCGGTGGGCAGAAAGCCTCGATTCGGCAACAGGTTCTCGCGCGCGGCTGGATTGATTCGGACAGTTTTCTCGAGGGCTTGGAGATTGCGCAAGTCCTCCCCGGGCCAAACCTCCTCAACCTGGCTATCTATTGCGGCCAAAAGGCGCGCGGCGTTCCCGGCGCGGTAGCGGCGCTTGCCGGCGTCAGCATTCCGCCGTTCGCAATCGTGCTTGTGGCCGGCGCGCTCTACTTTAGATTTGCTTCGAATCCGTTCGTCCACGGCGCGCTTCGCGGCTGCGCGGCCGGAGCGCTGGGTCTGACGCTGGGGAACGCGTTGGAACTCACGTGGGACGAGCGAAAGAGTTGGCTTAGCCTCGCGCTCGTTGCCGCGACGGCTTTAGCGGTCTCGCTGCTGCACATGCCCTTGCTGCCGGTCTTGGCAGTCTTCGGCGGCGGCGGGGTCCTTAGCGAATGGCTGCGGACGCATAAGAGATCGGAAGCGTAGCAACGATGGCAACGCTGCTCCATCTTCTCTCGGTTTTTTCGCAGCTCTCGATTCTTGGCTTCGGCGGCGGCAAAGGCATCATCCCCCAGATGCATACCGACGCCGTCACGACATATGGGTGGGTCAGCTCCCAGCAGTTTACGCAGTTCTATACGATCGGCAAGCTCGTGCCGGGCCCGACGACGATCTTCGCAGCGCTCATCGGATACGCGGCCCTGCCGCAACGCCCGTTGTTGGGAGCCGTGGTCGCAACGGCGGCAATGTTCCTGCCGTCCAGCCTCATCATGATCGGCTTCGATTCGCTTGAGGCGCGTTTTTCAGCTTCGCCCTGGCGCGCGATCATCTCGCGCGGGCTTGCGCCGGCAATAGTCGGCCTCGTCTGGTCGAGCGTCTGGACGATTGGTCGCGGTGCGCCGTCGTCGCTGGTGGCTTACCTAACCAGCGCCGCAGTCGTGGTCGTGATGCTTCGCACCAAAATCAACGCCCCGCTGCTGATCGTGCTCTCCGGTGTCGTCGGCATCGCGGCCCTCCGCTAAAGGAGCGCAACCCGCGCCGGGATCGCCCCGGTTTAGGCGGCATGAGCGCTAACACCCAGACTCATCTTGCGCCCGTTGAAACCCGCGAAGAGCTGCTCTATCTGCTAACGCGCGCGTCGGAGCTGGAACACGACCTGGCTTGCTCCTACCTCTATGCGGGATACTCCATTAAGATGCGCCCCGACGAAGGCGGCATCACGCACGACGAGTTGCTAACAATTCGCGGGTGGAAGCAACAGATCGCGCGCGTCGCGGTCGAGGAGATGCTTCACCTCGCTCAGGTCTCGAATATTCTGACCGCCGTCGGGGGCGCGCCGCACTTCTTGCGCTCGAACTTCCCGCTTCCCGCAACGGCATTTCCCTTCGGCATCGAAATCACACTCGAGCCGCTCTCACGCGAGTTGATCGAGCGCTTCATGTGCTACGAGATGCCGGCCGACGCGGCGATTCCGGTGCATCTTCGCCCGCTGTGCGATGACATTCGCCGGCGTACGACCGCCCAGATCGACCACGACGACATCGTTCGCCAGCAAAACGCGATCGAGCCCTTCGACGTTGATTTCCGTACGATCGGCGAGTTCTACAAGAAGATCGAAACCGCGTTCGATACCATCAGCCCGGAACGTCTCTTCATCGGCGATCCTGACGACCAAGCCCGTCCGGCCTATCTCGACCTCCCCCGAAAGCTGATCCAGGTTCACGATCCGGCGTCCGCGCACCGCGCCGTCGAGCGTATCATCGAACAAGGGGAAGCGCCGCCGCGTCACCATCCCGATGCGCATTTTTACGTCTTCCAGAAGATCCACGAGGAATACGAACAACTCGCGCAGCGCGCGAAAGCGGAAGGCCGCGTCTTCGAACCCTTCCGCAAGATGCTCACGAATCCGGTGACGCGCGTCATTGGACCGACCGGCGGTCTGAATCGGATTACCGACGCCTCGTCGCGTGAGCTCGCCGAAATCTTCAACAGCGTTTACGAGCTGATGCTAATGATGCTGGCGCGCTTTTTCGCCCATGGCGGGGAAACCGAAGAACAGCTCCGCCTCCTCTCCCGGGGAACGCTGCGAATGATGGCGTCGGGACTGCGCCCCCTGGGCGAGGCGCTCGCGCGGATGCCGGCCGGCCCGGACTATCCCGGCCTAACGGCGGGGCCGCCCTTCGGCATCACCCAGAACGTGCGCTTGCTTTCGCACCGGAAAGCAGCCTGGATCTTTTTCCTGGAACGCCTCTACGATCTTTCGACGCGTTTGACGAACCTCGCCAAGGAGGCGACGCTACCGCAAGAAGTGCAAGAGGCCGCCGCCGCGCTCGAATCGGTTGCCGAACATCTAACGCCGTTTATTCCGCCCGAGTTTGCCCAAGCCGTTCGCGACGAGTGCGACGACCGCTGCAACCGCACGACGATCCGCCCGGAGCTCGACGGGCCGTACATCGTGCGCAACCTGCACAAGCTGACCAACTCCAAGGGCGAGAGCCTTAATGTGCGCCCGATCCTCGCGCTCTGCCGCTGCGGCGGGTCACACTTCAAACCCTACTGCGACGGCACGCACGCGCGGATCAATTTCTGCAGCATCAAGCAGCCGGATCGCACGCCCGACCGTTTGAACACATACGAACGCCAAGAGATCACCGTGCTCGACAATCGTGGCACGTGCTCGCACTTCGGCAACTGCACCGACCATCTACCGGAGGTCTTCCACGTTACAGGCGATCCGTTCGTCACCCCGCAGGGTGCATCGGCCGGCCAGGTCGAGGCGACCGTCCGGCAATGTCCCTCCGGTGCACTGGGTTTCATTAAAGACGGCGTTCGCTACGAAGGGGAGCAACGCGAGGCCGAGATCTTCGTTTCGCACAATCAGAGCTACTGGGTCCGCGGCGGCATCGAGCTGGAGGGTGAGCCGCGCAACAGTGGCGCCTCTCTCGAGCATTACGCCCTCTGTCGCTGCGGCCACTCGAAGAACAAACCATTCTGCGACGGCTCGCATTACACGGCGAACTTCAACGATCCGGATAACTGAGGGGCTACGGCAACGGTCGCGCGACCGACCAGCGCACCGTGTAATCGGAGTTCGCGAAGCAACCATCGGGAGAGTCGCTGCCGAGAAAGCGCGTCGATTGGTTGAAGTTTTCGCTGGAACCGAGGCCGGCAAACAGCTGCTGAACGTCGCGAGCCTTTTGAAAGCCTTGTTGATCCACGACGACGACGCCATCGCAATCGGCAAAGACGAACGAAAGAACGTAGCTTAGTAAGCTGCCTACGACGAACTCGCCGAGCACTCCGATAATCGCGCCCGGTGCGACGCCGAGTATCGTCGCGCCGGCATATGAGGTGGCAAGCTTCACGCCGTTGAACGCGATGCTTTTCGGGCCTGGCGTTGCGAGAGAGCTCAGCACGGAGTTGACCAACGACTCAGCTCCGCTCACGATCGCGCTTTGGATCGCATTGGCGGCATCCTGATTGCCGGTGTTGACGATCGTGTAACTGAAAAAGACTGGCTCGCAGAGCTCCATTGCGAACGTTTCGAGCGAAAACGGGATGGGGTAGTTCACGCCCTTGATTCCATCGTAAGGGCCATCGCTTAAGCTTCGTATGGGCCACTTTCCGACCGACAACGTCACCGTAACGTAATCGGTATCGGTATCGGCGGATCGCGGGTTCGCAACGAAAAACGAATCCATCGTAAATTTGAATGTAGAAGGCAAGCGGAACGTCGGGCCCGGTCCGGCCGGGGTAAACGAGGTTCCGTCGTACGTTATCAGTGCACCCTGCCCAGCTACTGTCGGCTCGACGAGCACGAGGTCAACCGGCGATCCAGAAGTGTTGAGGGCATACAGCGACGGCGCGCACGCACAGGAAGTCGTTGTGAAATCTTGGCCGGGAGCTGCGCCCCGCGGTTGCGTCTCGACCCGCAGCCAGTTCAGCTGCGCGTTGGGCAGAGCATCGCCCGAGCCGGGGGGAGGAGCACCGTGCCAGCCGTCTTTGTCGAGCCATTTATGCCAGAGCGCGTGATCTTTGCCGACGGCGAAGACGTCGATCCGAACGCTGGACAAATTTACCGGCCCGCTGGGGCCGGCCCAGATGTCGCTGCGCACGCCAACGTCGGCGTTATCTTCGAGCGAATCGAAAGCGCAAACGACCGGCTCCGTCACGAATGGAGTGACGACCGGAGGAGTTTTGAGATTGACGAGCCCCGGATCGGTCGGCGTCGTTCGCGCGGGCCCAAGCGACGTCCACGCCTTCCACACCACGCCGTCGAAGATCGTCATCCATACCGCGGAGTCGTCTCCGGTAACGAAGACCAGGGTTGCCCCGCGTATGCGTATTGCCGCCGGCACGGAGGCTGCGGTCGGAGCTCCGAGCAGACCGCCGCCAAGCAACTGCCAATCTGGAGGCGCGCCGGGCTGCCAACTCGCGGTATAGATTTGAAAGTCCAGCCCGCGCGCGAAGATATCGAAACTCCCGTTGGAGTTCGCCAGAACCACCGGAGGGCTCGTGAAAGCGCCTCCGAGCTCTTCCCAAGCGGTCCAGACGTTGCCGTCTAACCTGCGATGGAGCATCGTTTGATCGGGTCCTAGACCGAAGAGATCGATCGTCTCGGGCGAGGTCGATACGACGACGGGCGTGCACGTAAGATTGCCGCCGAGATTCTCCCACTCCGCCGTCCATTGATTCGCGGTTGCGTCGTAGGTCTTGTGATAGACGCTGTAGTCGACTCCGAGACCGAAGACGTCGAGGCGATCCGTCCCGAGCGCAACGCCGGCCGGAGGCGTGGTGAAGATGCCGCCTAGATTTTGCGGCGCGACATGGTTGGCCTCAAGCAGCGCCCATTGCGAGTAGTTCATCGCAAAGAGATTGTCGAGCCAAAGAACGTCCATTCGGCTCCCAGGTACGATGACGATGCCCTGCACATCTACCTCCGTTCATGGCGTTGTACACGTAGACGCTGTCACCGCCGCCAGCATAGAGTAGTTCCTTGATCGTCTTGGCTTCCGGCAGCATCCACGACGTGCCATGATCGGCGTGCCCTGCGATCGTGGAGGTTTGCGGCATCGCACCTGGCGCTCCGATGAGCGGCTGCGATCCGCCACACCCCGCGAGCATTGCAACGGAAATACAAGAACTCAACGCATACGAGCCAAGATCGGAAGGCCTCACGGTGACATCCGGAATACTGTGCCACAGCAGTTTCCGCCGGTTGACGCCGCGCCATAGAGTTTGTTGCCCATCTTCGTCACGCCACCCCACGGACCCGAGCCATCCGGGCTGCTTTGAAACCTATAGAGAACCTCTTCCGTGCCTGAGGGCGTGATTTCAAAGATCGTGCCGCACCCGTGGAACTGGGTGCATCCAGTTGTTCCGCCGCCGTAGGTTGTACCGTACAACGCGCCGTGCATTCCGATTAGGCTTGCGTAAGGGTTCTGTCCGTCTGGTGAACCTTGGAAACTGTAGATGACACTCTCACCGCCAGAAGGGGTGAGTTTAAACACAGTGCCATC
>JBEKRW010000096.1:0-8215 GCA_049517595.1 Candidatus Cybelea sp.
ATTCCAAGACGGTGCGCGATCGGCGCGTAGATGTCGAGCGTCTCGCGCGCGATCGCCTGCTGTTTGGCCGGCGGGAGGCTGCCCAACGTCCGCATGTTGTGCAGCCGGTCGGCCAGCTTGATGATGATGACGCGGATGTCTTTGGCCATCGCCAAGAACATCTTGCGAAGATTCTCGACTTGGGCGTCTTCCTTCGATTGGTATGGGATGCGGGTCAGCTTCGTCACGCCGTCGACCAGACGCGAGACCGCCTCGCCAAAGCGTTCGGCGACCTCCTCGGCGGTGATCGACGTGTCTTCGACGACGTCGTGCAGCAACGCGGCGGCGATCGTCTGATGGTCCATCTCGAGATCGGCCAGGATCCCGGCGACCGCCAGGGGGTGCTCGATGTAGGACTCGCCCGAGGCCCGGCGCTGGCCTTGGTGAGCCGCGTCGGCAAGCTGATAGACGCTCATCAACCACTCCCCGTCTGCCGACGGGTCGTAGGAGCGAACGCGTTCGATCAGCTCGGAAATAGTCATACCCGCCTCTATTATACAGCCCCGGGGGCGCGACGCCCTAACGCAGACCTAGGAAGGGCTCGGAGCGGGGGTAATTGTCTCGGTGTCGAGCCGGTTCTTGAAGAAGATCGTGGCGATCTTCCCCTGCGAATCGAGCGCCAGCCAAAGGTAGATGTTCCCGGATTGGCACTGCATCTGGTAGATGTAGCCGCGCGCGCCCGCGGGGAAACTGGGGTCGGCCCACGGTCCGATGAAGACCGCATTCGTCAGCGCTCCAAGTTGCCCCAGGGCACGCGACGTGTCGGTCACCTTCTCGTCGGTGAGTTTTTCGGTGACTTGCGCGGCGTAGAGATGCTGGTTCACGATCCCGGCCTGCCAATCAACGAACTGCTGGCGGGCGAGCTGAGTGATCGCCGGGTCGGCAACCGGCGGCGGCGATGGCGAAGGTGATGGCGAAGGATGCGTTCGCGCCACGCTCGTTACCGTGAGCGCGGCGAAAACGAGCGGTACGATCGCGACGATTCGAGGCGAAAATCTCATCTCGGCTTCAATACGAAACGAAGGTCACGATCTCCGCGCCGGCAATAGCCTCGCGTCCTCGCAGCGCGGTCAACTCGAGCAAGAATGCGAAGGCTTCCACCGAGGCGCCAAGGCGTTCGAGGAGGCGGGCCGTCGCGCGTGCGGTGCCGCCGGTGGCAAGCACGTCGTCGACGACCAGGACGCGCTCGCCCTTCGTTATTGCATCGGCGTGAATCTCCAGCGAGTTGGTTCCGTATTCGAGCGCGTACTCTTCGGTGATCCGCTCGTAGGGCAGTTTTCCCGGCTTGCGCACCGGGATAAATCCAGCACCGATCGCGTAGGCAATCGGCGCGGCAAGGATATATCCGCGCGCCTCGATCCCAACGACGTGATCGATTCCGCGCCCGCTAAAGCGCTCGACAAACAGGTCGATTGCTTGGCGAAACCCTTGCTTATCTTTCAACAACGGGGTAATGTCACGGAAAAGGATTCCGGAAATCGGAAAATCCGGGATCGCTCGAATCAGCGCTTCGATCTCCACGCGTGCCGGGTTTGAGTCGGGGGATCGAATGGCCTGCAGGAAAGGAGAACATGAAGAAATCGCAAGCTCTGGCTGCCGTGATGACGGCGGCGCTTGCCGCCAGCGTGGCCGCGCCCGCGCTCGCCGATGGTAGCGGAAGCACGAACACGATCATCTTCGCAAGCGCCGCTGCCGCAGCGTCGGTCCCTTTGGTCGTTAACTACAACCACAAAGTCCGGGAAAAGCGCGCGGAAGAGCAAGAAGTCACGCGCCGGCAAGACGCCTACCGCGACTGGTTCTACCACAAGTACGGCTACTACCCGACCTACGATCAGTTTAAGCAATGGTACGTAGAGACGTACAACAAGAGTCCTGAGTAGGGTTCCCCACCGCTGCAACGCCGAGCCTTTCGAACGAGATTGGCTCGGCGTTTTCTTTGGGCGATCGTACATCCGCCGCTTCGCGATCGCATTCGCCGCCTCAATCGCGCTGCACGAAATCGCGGCGGGGGTGATTCCGCGCAATCCGGCGACCGCGCCGGCGCGACGCGAAATCGTTACCCGCGCGCAACTCCTGCGCGTCGTCACTCGCCCCGCCGTCACACCGGCACCCCGCCCAAGGCCGACAGCGATCCTCTCCCCGGTCTCGACGCCGCCTCCGCAGCGCGCGCATCAGCAACTCGCAGATGCGGCGGAAGGCCGAGCCCCGCGACACGATCCGGCCGCGCGCCTTCGACCAGCGCCTGCCCAACGCTACGGGGTCAAGCCTGTCTGGGATCTTGGGGCCGCCGGCGGCACCGGAAAGCGCGCCGCCGCACAGGCGGGCGGTTCGGAGAGCGGCTTCGCAACGAATGGCGCGGGTTCGAGCGGCGCCGGCAGCGGCGCTGCAACTGGTACGGAACCATGCGGCTTCGTCGAGTTTTCCGACCCGCACGGCAGCGCGTTCGACGCACGCACGCGCGGATTCTACGTCGATATCAGGATGCAGGTGCACTTTGCCGACGGCACGTCGCAGTCGCTCGTGCTCGACTACCCGTGGTACTACCCGAGCGAATCCGCCAATCCGTGGTCGAACCAAAACCTGCGCAATCAAAACTTCCCAACGCGTTTCCAACCGCCGCCGGCAGCTAACATCGCCGCGGAACCTGCGCTGGTTCGGTACGTCATGGAGCACAGCACGGCGGATGGCATGACCCTGCTGCGCGACTGCCCACAAGCCACGCCGAACCCGCCGCCGCCGTAAACGCTAAGGTGTCGCGGGTACCGTTCGAAAAACCATCAACGTTGTGGTCTCGACCGGCAGTTGGTTCGTGTTTCCAGGCAGACTCAAGGTGTTAACATCCGAGAGCCAATCGGTGGAAGTGGCGAGCGGACCACAGATATTCGAACCGGTGCTTTTCGACATCGGCAACGAGCACCAGATGCCGCAGCCTGCGGCGGGCGCTCGCGGCGTCTTGCTGAGCCCGCTGCCAGTTCCAACGAAACGTCGCTTCCAGCAAACGCCTCTCGACCGCACCGCAGTCGGCCTCGTACGCACTAACCTCGGTGCTCATAGCTGAATTGAACGGCGCGTAGGCTCGCCGCAGCGTCGCAATGACGTTGTCGACCATTGCGCGCTCGCGCCAATTGATGACAACTTCGTAGCGCGCGTTCCGGCCCTCTTGGCTTGTCTTCACTGCCGCGAGCACGGGTCGCGCTAGACGACGAACTCGCTCCAGTAAACTCCGAGGGTTGACCGGAACGGCGCCGGCCGGCGAGTCCACCTCAACGGCAACCCGCAACAGCGGCGCGGTCCAACGCGGGGCGGCTTCCGAGATCTCCGCGATTGTCGAAGGCTCGTCTTTCAAGCCGATCGGGACGATCGTCTGGCGCCGCGGATCGCCCCAGGGGATGACGTTGACGTCGGGATCGAGGCGGCCAATTTGCCAAGGATAGCGATCCGTCCCTTGGAACCGCGTTGCGATGCCGACGCTTTGGGTGTCGTCGTTGGGATGCGAGTACATCGTGTAAAGCGACTCGCGCCCGATCTTCACGCCAAGGGCTTTCGCAAAGGCGGCGGCGTTCTCACGCGCATGCACGAGTGCTACGAAGTAGGGCGAAAGCCAAATAGCGAGCGACTTTGCCGTCGAGGCGCTTCCGACGGCATAAAGCTCGGGCTGATCGGCCGCAATCGTTACGGCGGGCGCGAGGGCCGGGGCGTCCGAGGTGACGAAAGCGCTTTCCGCGCGGCCCGAGAGCGCGGGGTCCGGATGGAAGGCTAAGCTTTGGGTACCGACCCATGCGGACTCTTGCGAGAAGCGTATGTCGGGCCGCTGTCCTACAACGGCAGGCTGTAAGAGAACGGTCCATTCGTCCCCAAGCTCCTCGGTATCGTACGGGCCATCGAAGGCGTCCCAACCCGGTAAGAATCGCAGGTTGGTCACCGTCTGTGAGAGAGCATAAGCGCCAATCTTGCCGCCGTGGAGCGTCTCCGCCAACCGCGACAGATTGGAGCGCGCGTCGTCTTCGGCGTGATTCCAATCTTCGGGATCCTCCACGCGTGGATTGAAAACGAATCGCTCCGTCACTTTGCCGATGCGGAGACCGAAATGCCGGTGAAGGTCGGCCACAGCGCGAGCGATTGCGGCGCTTTGGTCCGGCACGACCTTTATGTATATCTGGGCGCGCCACGTTGCCGCATCGTCGGTATCGGAGAGCGGCCCGCGACGCTCCGAACCGGGGAAGTAGTTCGACCAGGCCGTCGGAGCCCACGCTTTGGGGTCGTCCAGGCCGGCGTTTGTGTGATCGATCGCCACGCCGTCGGCTTGCAACACTTTGACGACTTCCGCGACGTAGGGCGTCGGATCATACGGACGCGGCGAGACCGTCGGCGCCGCCGTGACGGCGAGGAGCAGCGTATCGGGAGTGATGCTGTCCGCGGCGTGGCCGAGGCCGACATATATCGGCCGTCCATCGGGGACGCCTTCGTACGTTACGTCGGGATCGGGAATGAAGCGATACGGTGGAACTCTCGCCGTGCGCTTCTGCGACGTGCCGCCCGAGTCGATAGCGTATCGCACGTCGATCTCCATCGTGCAGCTGTCGGACGCCACCTGACAAGACGGTAACCCGATAGTCATGACGCCCTGCGCGCCCGGTGCGACGCGAAAGCGCGAAATGCAGCCCAAGCGGCATACCGTGATCGAGGAGCGTAGCAGCGCGCCGCCATAGCTCGCGAACGCAATGCTGGCGGGCGCGATCTCGATTTCGACGCCGGTATGATTGACGACCGTCAGCTCGAGCTGCGCCTGCTCGGTCGAGAGGTAGGTCGTCTTCGTGAGTGCGTACGTCGTTTCGACGCCTGCGTCGGCAGCCCCAGCAGGCCCGCATGCGATGGCGAATACAAACATGGCCGCGGCGAAAGCCTTCCCCACGCACGTGTAATGCGCGGGTCCCGGGGTTCGGGACCTTTGCGAAGGGCTAGACTTTGAGTTCGACCTTCTCCAGGGCGCCCTTCGTCGAAACGACATGATGGTCGAGACGCAACTCCGACGGATCCATTCCGAACGCCAAGCCGAGCAGTTGCGGGAGATGGAAGATCGGAACGCCGATATCTTTCTTGAGTACGCGCCCTGCATCGGGCTGCTGGCCATCGAGGTTGAGGTGGCAGAGCGGACACGGCGTAACGAGCAGATCCGCGCCTTTGTCCTTCGCTTCCATGATGTGGTTGCCGCCCATCGCAAGCGCCTTGTCACGATTAAACGTAAGCATCGGGAAGCCGCAGCACTTCGTCGAGCCGCGATATTCGACCGGTTCGGCGCCGACGAGCGCAATGAGCTGCTGCAAGTAGGTTTTGCGCTCGGGGCGCTCTTTGAGGCCCAGCGACTCCTCGGGGCGCAAAATGTAGCAGCCGTAAAACGGCGCGATTTTGAGACCGGTCAACTTTCGTTTGATTGCGGCCTTGACTCGATCGATCCCGATATCTTCAAACAGCATCCACAGCAGGTGCTTCACCTTCGTGGTGCCGCCGTAGCGGAAGCCCTGATCGCCGATCGTCGCGTTGGCGCGATCCATGCGCTCCTTGTCTTGCTGAAGGCCATAGTTATGATTCGAAAGCACGCCTTGGCAAGTGCTGCAGATCGTCATGAGATCCGCGCCTTCCGATTCGGCCATCGCGAGCGTCAGACCGTTGAGCGCATCGGCGAGCTGCGGGTTCTGCTCGCTCAAAACGCCGGCGCCGGTGCACGGCGCCTCGGTTAGTTCTTTGAGCTCGAGGCCCAGCGGCTCGGCGATCGCCTTGGCCGAAACGTAAAGTTCCGGGCAAGCGCCTTTCGAGACGCAGCCGGGGTAGAAAGCAACTTTCACTTAAACCGTCCTCCGACGCGTTCGAAAATAGTTTTGATGCGCTTGACTCCAGGTATTGCTTTGTGAATCAGCGGTGGGAGCTTACCGGCGCGAATCAAATTGAACGCGCTCGGCAGTGTCTTGATCTGCTCGACGATGTTGAAGAAGCCGACCGACTTGGGCATCAGCGTCAGCTCGTTGAGCCGCCCGCTATCGCGAACCGATTCGGCAAAGGCGTCGGCGTGGCGCGTACCGGCGTTGTTCGTAAAGCCGGCATCGACTGCCATCCTTCGCAGCTTCAAAATCTGTTCGAGCGGCGCGACGCCCTTCGGACATTGGGTCACGCATTCGTAGCAATGCGTGCAGTCCCATATGCCGCCGGGCTTGCTGTACTCCGCCAGGCGCTCCTTCGTTTCGGCGTCGCGCGGATCGCCGGCATAGCGAAAGGCTTGCGCCAGCGCTTGCGGCCCCAAGAAGTCTGGGTTGACCGCAAACGACTCGCAATCCATCAGGCAGGCGCTGCAACTGATGCAGCTGACTTCCTGAATCAGCTCCTCCATCGATGCGTTGGAGACGCGATACTCTTCGTTCGGCGGCGGCACGGGCTGCTTGTTCTGCAGCCACGGTTTGACGGCCAAATGCTTGTCCCAGAACGGCTTCATGTCGCAGACCAAGTCGCGAATGATCGGCATCGACGGGGGCGACTCCACGCGCGTCTTGCCGTCTTGCGTAAAGGCCGAGAGCCTGCTCTTACAAGCCAGGTTCGCGTGGCCGTTGATCCACATCGCGCACGACCCGCAGATCGCGCTGCGACACGCGCAGCGCACGGCCAGCGACTGATCCTGATACTCTCGAATCGCGATGAGCGCGTCGAGAACGACCGCGTGTTCGGGGAGATCGACCGTGAACGTTTGATAGCGGCGAGCCGGCGAGCGATCCCAGGGCGCCGGAAACGGCGCGCCCTGCACGGCGTTGTCGGGGTACGTGCCTTCGGGATTGAATCGACCAACTTCGATCGTAAACTGCATCAGTAGCTGCGCACCTCGGGCTGCCATCGAGTGATTGTGACGGGAAGATAAGAGAGCTCGGGCTCCCCTTCTCCGCGGCGCGTCAAGAGGATGTGCTTGAGCCACTCCTTGTCGTTACGCTCAGGGAAATCGCTGCGCGTGTGCGCGCCGCGGCTCTCGGTGCGTATGAGCGCGCTGCGGATGATCGTCTCGCCGCAATCGAGCAGGTAACCCAGCTCGAGCGAGAACGTCAAGGCTTGGTTGAAGACCCGGCCCTTGTCGCCGACCGCAATCGTTTCGTACCGCTTCCTGAAACCTTTGAGCTTTTCGAGCGCTTCGCGCAAGCCCGCCTCGACGCGATAGAGCCCGACCAGCTCGTCCATCATCGTCGCCAGCTCGAGGCGCAGCCCCGCGTTGGTTTCGCCGGTGTACGGACGGCTCAGCAGCTCGCGCAGGCGTTCTTGCTCGCTATGCAAGAGTGCCTCACCGCCGGTGCTTGCGGGCGTATTTTTTGCATAGTCGGCCGCGACTTTACCAGAACGGCGGCCAAAGACGATCGTGTCGAGCAGCGAGTTGGCGCCGAGGCGATTCCCGCCGTGAACGCTGACGCAGGCGACTTCGCCGGCGGCATACAGCCCCGGCACGGGCGTCGCGCCCTCGACGTCGGTCTTGATGCCGCCCATCTGATAGTGCATTCCCGGCCGAACGGGGACCGGATCTTTGACCATATCGATCCCGAGATAGTCCAGCGCCATTTCGTGAATCTGGGGAAGCTTTTTGAGGATGACCTCGGGGCCGAGATGGCGCAGATCGAGCAAAACGTTTCCGTCAATGCCGCGGCCTTCGGCGATCTCCGTCGCTTCGGCGCGCGACGTGACGTCGCGGGCGGCAAGCTCCATCTTATTTGGCGCATAGCGCTTCATGAAGCGCTCGTTGAGCGAGTTGAGCAGATACGCACCCTCGCCGCGAGCGGCCTCGGTCATCAAGAAACCGCTCCCGGCCAGCGTCGTCGGATGGTACTGCACCATCTCCATGTCCATCAGCGGAGCGCCCGCGCGATACGCGAGCGCATATCCGTCTCCGGTGCAGATCAAAGCGTTGGTGCTCGGCTCGTAAAGCCGGCCTAATCCGCCCGCTCCGACGATGACCGCCTTCGAGCGCAACAGGTGCAGCTCGCCGGTGACCATTTCGAGCGCAACCAAACCACGGCAGGCTCCGCCTTCCATATGCAGCGCGGTCGCGTACCACTCTTCGTAAACCTTGACGCCCGCTTTGAGGATCTGGTCGTAGAGGGTTACGAGCAAGGCCTGTCCGGTGATATCGCCGACGAAGTAGGTCCGCGCCTGC
>JBEKRW010000097.1:0-13820 GCA_049517595.1 Candidatus Cybelea sp.
CGCTCGCCCTGCTCGAGGACGAACTGCAGCGTGGCTAATCCGGCGGTGAGGAGCCCCAGCCCAACCCAGTCGATGCCCCCCTTGGGTTTAGCGATGTACTTCGGATTGGGGATGAATGCCAGCGTCATCAGAAAGGCGGCGATCCCGATCGGAATGTTGATATAGAAGATCAGCGGCCAGCTTGCGTTGTCGACGATCCACCCACCCAGCGCCGGACCCATGGCGGGGCCGACCATCGCGCCCATACCGAAGATTGCCATCGCCGCGCCCCGCTTCTGCGGAGGAAACGTCTCAAACATAATCGCCTGCGCCGTCGGCTGCAGCGCTCCGCCGCCGAGCCCCTGAATGACGCGGTAAAACACCAACACCCAGATCGAACGAGCGGTGCCGCATAAGAGCGACGACACGGTGAAGAGCGCGAGCGAGATCGCATAGAAGGTCTTTCGCCCGAGCAGCGCGGTGAGCCAGCCGTTCAGGGGCATCACGACCACGCTTGCCAAGATGTAGCCGGTCGCAACCCACGCGACCTCATCGACGGTCGCGCCGAGGTTGCCGCCGATCGTGTTGAGGGCGACGTTGACAATTGTCGTGTCGATGATCGCCATGATCAACCCGAGCATGACGGTGACGGTGATCAGCGCGACCGGCGCTTCGTCACGTGGTGGCATTGAAGGCCTCGTACCCATTCTCGAACAAGGGACCGTCCGGTGCAGAGACTGGTTGCCGCATTTGCACTCTTCGCGCTGATCGACGTGCTCGCGTTTCGCACGCCTCTCTACCACGCGGTCCTCGATCCCTCGTCGAGTACCGGTAGCTTTGAAGCGGCGATCGCCCAGCAACGAGCGTTCCGCGACGATCCTCGCCGCGACGTCCTGGTCTTGGGCGACTCGCGGATCTACTCCGGGCTCAACCCGCAGGCCGCAAGCCAAGCCGCCGGCTCGCTGCGGTTTCTCAACGGCGGCGTGCCGGGAACGACGCCCCGCTGCTGGCCGTTCTTCGTGCGGGCGATCGATCCGCAGGCTCGCCGCTTTGCAGCCGTGGTCATCGCGGTCGACACCTATAGCGACGACGACAGCGCGATCGGCAGCTTGGATGGCGACGACCGCCCGATGGACCTGCGCTACGTCGTCTTTCAGACCCGCGTAAGCGACCTCCCCAAGCTGGCCGGCTCGTTCTCCGACCCGCGCGAGCGCGTCGAGAACGGGATCGACCTTTTCTGGCGAGCGACCGAACTGCGTGACGACGTTCAGGCGCTTGCGGCCAATCCGCTTGCGCGCGCGGCGGCGATCGAAGCCGCCCGCAACTCACCGGCGTACGATCCGCTAGCCGCTCACCCGCGAAGCGAAACGCTCGCCGGCTTGCACGTCGACTTCGCAAGCAAGACGATCGTCTATCCGCCCGGAACGACCGATGACGAGCGCACCGCGATCGCGACCCAGGTGCTCGCGGTGGGCAAGCCGAGCCCCTCGTATGCGCGCTACCGGCAGCAGTGGCTGGCGCCGATCGTGGCGCGCTACGCCGCCGCGGGAACGCCGGTCTTCTTCGTGCGCATTCCGACGCGCCCGGCGCACCGCTCGCCGGTGCAGCTTCCCAGCGGCTCACTGGTCGACATCGCGCAAAATGATGGCGCGCGTTTGATTCCGGCGGCGAAGTATCTCGCGCTCGAACGGCCTGCGTTGTTTGCCGACGAAGACCACCTCAATCGCGAGGGGAGCTTGCGCTTTAGCCGCCTCTTGGGGTCCGACGTGGCCGGCATGCTCGCCGATCCGCGGCGGGGTATGCCGGCCTCGCTACTTTTCAGATTAACCGCTCGGCCGGCATACCCCGCCGCGAATCGGCAAGTGGGTGTTCCGCCGGCGGGTTCGCGGAGCGAACATCATTCGCTTTCGTGGTTTGCGGCGGCTTGCGGGATTGGGATTCCGCTGCGGTTTCAGTCGTATGAGTTTTGGCTTTTCTTTGCGATCGTCGCCGCGCTGTTCTATTGGCTGCCGCGGCGGGCGGGGCGTTATGTTTTGCTCATTGCGAGCTACTATTTTTACGCGCGTTGGAACGCGTGGTACGTGCTGTTTTTATGGATTCTGACGGCGAGCGATTTTGCGATAGGGATTTGGGTCGAGCGTGCGCGCGCGAGCGGCGGCCGGCACGCGCGGCTGCTGCTGGCTGCGGGCGTCGCGGCGAACCTTGCGTTTTTGGGGAGTTTCAAATACGCTAATTTTGGCAGCGGAACGGTTGCGGCGCTGACCGGGATGCATTCCAATCCGTGGCTCGTCAATCTTTTTGTGCCGATCGGGATTAGCTTCCACACGTTTCAAAGCATTTCGTATCTCGTCGACGTCTATCGCGGGCGCACGGCCGCCGTGCGAAAGCCGCTCGACTACGCGCTCTATCTCTCGTTTTTTCCGCAGTTGCTGGCCGGGCCGATCGTCCGCGCCGGGCTGTTCTTCGGCGAGCTGTTTTCGTGGCGGCCGCCGGGACCCGACGACGTCAGCTACGGCTTGGCGCGCGCCGGTTTTGGCTTGCTGAAGAAGACGGCGATTGCCGATCCATTTGCATCGGTGGCAAATGCGTACTTCGATGGGATTGCAAGCCATCCGGGCGCGCTCGCGGCCTGGAGCGCGATGTTCGCGTTCAGCATGCAAATTTATTTCGACTTTTCCGGTTACAGCGACATCGCAATCGGGTGCGCGCGGCTTTTGGGCTTCGTTTTTCCGGAGAACTTCCGCATGCCGTATCTGGCGACCAGTATCGGCGATTTCTGGCATCGATGGCACATCACGCTCTCCACTTGGCTGCGCGACTATCTTTACGTTCCGCTCGGCGGGAGTCGCCACGGTCTCGCGGCGACGCTGCGCAACTTGATGGTCACGATGCTCTTGGGCGGCCTCTGGCACGGCGCGCAGTGGACCTTCGTGGCTTGGGGCGGTTTTCACGGCGCGATGCTCTGCATCGAACGACTACTGGGCATCGGTCGAAAGGGGAGTTCGCCGGCCGGCGTCGCGCTCGTCGCGCGCGTGGCGGTCACATTTGCAATCGTCACGCTCGGCTGGGTGCTTTTCCGGGCGCCAAGCTTCGGCGATGCCCTCGGTGTGTATCGAGCGCTCTTCGCCGGCGGCCCGGGCGCCTCGCTCTTGACGGGATGGCTGGCGGTGCTTGCCGCTGGCGTTGTCGCGTTCGGCGCCGTGCGCCTGATGCTCGACCGCTGGACCGCGGCGCCGGCCTGGCAAGGGCTGCGCCCCGGTATTCAAGTGGGAGCCCTGGCCGGCTTGCTTCTGGCGCTCGCGCTCTTTTCGTGGCCTGGCGTCTCCCCGGCCTTCATCTACTTCAAGTTCTAAAGCGGCGAAGTCTGAAGGGCCAACCCGAGGCTCCTGATGTAAACTACCTGGAAATGCTCGAAGAGGAAGACCAGACGATCGCAATCTCCGAGTTTGAGGGCGCGCGCGTCATTACGCTGCGGGGCGAATGGGACGTGGCAACCCGCGAACGGCTTCGGAATGCTTTGAACTCGCTTGGAACGCAAGGCGATGTGATCGTCGATCTGCGCGAGGCAAGTTTCTTTGATTCGACGGCGCTGGCCGAGCTGATCGCGCTGTACAAGCGTCTGGCCGGCGAAGGGCACCTCCTCGAGGCGCTCGTCGGCGAAAGCAACATGCGGCGGCTGCTGGAGCTGACGAGCCTCGACAACCTGCTGGGCGTTTCGAAGACGCGCGCTCGCTACCTGACGGAGCGCCTGCCGCCGCTCGCGTGGCCGTCGCCGGATTCGGCGTGATTCCATTAAGCGCGCATCGCGCCTCGCTCGAGCGCTATCTTAGCGAGATCGTCTTTCCGTTCGACTCCGTCGCCGGGCGCATTATCGCCGAGCGCCTTCCCATCAGCTATGCGCGCGATCCCGTTCGGCCTTGCCTGTTGCTCTGGGCGTGTGCGGCCAACGGTGGCGATACTGCCGACGCGCTTCCGGTCGCGGCCGCCTTCGATCTCTTCGACCGGTTCATGCTGTTGCACGACGAGCTGGCCGACGTCCGCGCCGAAACGATCGTTCGCTGGGGCCTCGGTCAGAGCCTCAACGCCGGCGATGCGCTCTATGCGCTGGCGTTCCGCAGCCTTGCCAGCGACGTCGGTAATCCAATGTCCCGTCTCCAGGTGGCGCGGCTGGTAGGGGAAGCGGTTTTGGAGGCAATCGAAGCCCGCGAGGGCGCGATGGAAGGGCGCTGCGCGCTGACCGGAGCCGCGTTGCAGGCCGGCGCCATCGTCGGCGGAGCGAGCCCCGACGTTGCGGCGACGTTCGCACAAGCCGGGCGAGCGCTGGGAATGGCCAGCGAGACCAACGACGGCGAAAGCGCGCAGCAGTTCGCGCTTGCGTCCATCAGAGCGCTGCAGGCGTGCACGAGCAAAGAAGACCTCGATGTTTTTGCGGAAGTCGCACTGTACGTTGCACGACAAGCTGCCTAATCGTTCGACGCCGTCGCGAAAGGCGGAGCATCTTCGAATCAACATCGAACGCGACGTCGCCGCGAAGGGCCTCACCGCGGGCTTCGAGCGCTACGCGTTGACGCATCGCGCCCTGCCCGAAATCGATCTGGCCGACGTGGACGCGTCGGTTCGCCTCTTCGGGCGTACGCTTGCGGCGCCGCTGCTCATCTCGTGCATGACCGGCGGAACGCCCGAAGCGACGGCGATCAATCGCCGTCTTGCAAAGGTCGCGGCGCACTTCGGTCTGGCGATGGGTCTGGGCTCCGGGCGCGTCCTGCTCGAGTCCCCCGAGACGATCGAAAGTTTCGACGTGCGCGCGGAGGCTCCCGAAGCTTTGCTGTTCGCCAATCTCGGCGCGGTGCAACTCAATAAGGGCTACGGGCTCCCGCAGTGCCGGCGTCTCGTCGAGATGCTGCAAGCCGACGCGCTTGTGCTGCATCTCAATCCGCTGCAAGAGGCGCTTCAGCCCGAGGGCGACACGTGCTTTGCCGGACTGTTGAGCCGCATCGCCGAGCTGTGCGCGCATGCCGATTTTCCAATCGTCGTCAAAGAGGTCGGCTGGGGCATCGGAGCGGCCGACGTTCGAGTGCTCTTCGATGCCGGCGTGGCGGCGGTGGACGTGGCCGGTGCCGGCGGCACGTCGTGGAGCGAGGTCGAGCGCTATCGGATCGCCGAACCGTGGCGCGCGCGAGTGGCCGGAGCCTTCGCGGCGTGGGGCATTCCGACCGCGCAAGCGATCATCGAAGCGCGGGCCATTGCGCCTGAGGGGGCGCTGATTGCCAGCGGAGGAATCCGCACCGGCCTCGAGGCCGCCATCGCCTTGGCGCTCGGCGCTGATCTCGTGGGGGTTGCCGGGCCGTTCCTTCGGGCTGCCGACGAGGGTCTGGAAACGGCGCTGGAGTTTGCCCGTGAATATCTGGAAACACTGCGGGTCGCGATGTTTTGCTCGGGCGCCCGGCGGCCGGCCGAACTGCGTGGCCGGCTTGACGCTCGAACTTGACTAGGTGGACTAAGTCCTATAGGCTAACGCCACATTATGAAGAGTGTAAACGTCCACGAAGCCAAGACGCACTTTTCTGCGCTGCTCGCGCGAGTCGAGGCCGGCGAGGAGGTCGTCATTGCGAAAGCGGGGCGTCCCATTGCCCGTCTGGTGCCGGCGCAAAGTCTCGCCCAACGGGAATTGGGCTGGGACCGCGGCCTTGCCGAGTACGTCGAGTGAAGCTGCTGCTCGATACCCACGTTTGGCTGTGGATGGCATTAGCGCCGCAGCATCTCGGTGACGATTCGCGCTCGATGCTGGAGGACCGCGGCAACGCACTCTTTCTCTCAATCGCCAGCGCGTGGGAAATCGTCGTCAAAGATGCGCGCGGAAAACTCGACCTGCCGATGGACGCGCCGACATATCTGCGGTCGCGTCTGGCTCGCAGCGGAGCCGAGCTGCTGAACCTATCGCTCGATCACCTCTTTGCGCTCGATTCGATCCCGTATCATCACCGCGATCCGTTCGATCGCGTGCTAGTGGCCCAGGCGAAGGTTGAAGGCATGACTTTGATGTCTGCGGATCCGCGCGTGCTCGCCTATCCCATCTTGACGGCCGACGCTCGCCGATGAATCTCGATCTGCGGGCCGCCGATGAGTATTGCCGCGTGCTGACGCGCGGCCATTACGAGAACTTCTCGGTCGCCTCGCGCTTTGTGGATGCGGCGCGGCGACGCGATCTCATGCGCATTTACGCCTTTTGCCGAACGACCGACGATCTCGGCGACGAGAGTCCGGACGGCACAGCGTTGGCGCGGCTCGAGCGCTGGAACGACGAAGTTCGCGCGCTGTTTGAGGGCGTGCCGCCGGTCCATCCGGTGCTCGTCGCATTGGCGGAAACGATCGAGCGCCGCGCGATTCCGCCAGGGCCGTTTTTCGACTTGATCGAGGCCAACGTGCAGGATCAGCGCGTCACGCGCTATGCGACGTGGGAAGAGCTCGACGACTACTGCCGGCTGTCGGCGGCGCCGGTGGGCCGGATGGTGCTTCGGGTCTTCGGCGTAACCGACGAGACGGCGGAGTCGCTCTCCGACGACGTCTGCATCGGTTTGCAACTGGCCAACCATGCGCAAGACGTTCGGCGCGACGCTGCCATCGGTCGCAAATATCTGGTAGAAAGCGACGTTGCGACGGTGGGTCTGACGGGAGCCGCCGAGCAGATGGTGCGGCGGGCACGCGTCCTGCTCGCTTCCGGAGAGCGGCTTGAGGCCTACGTGCCGCGAGCCCTCCGGCTCCAACTGGCCCTCTATCGGGTGGGAGGCCTGGCGATCTGCGACGCCATCGAGGCCCTCGGCTACCGGACGGAGCAGGAACGGCCGAGCCTTTCGACGCCCACGAAGGTATCGGTGGTGCTTCGCGCCGCAGTAGAGAGTTTTTCTCGGAGGCCGGCATAGATGGTGATCGATTCCGAGCAGGTCCGCGCCGAGCGTTTCAATCGGGATATGGCGAAGCGCGAGGCGAGCAACTTCTACTGGGGCTTCATCTCGCTCAGCCATCACGAGCGAATGGCGATTTACGCGCTCTACAACTTTGCCAGGCAGGTGGACGATGAGGCGGATACCGTCGGAGTCGAAAATCTGCCGGCGCGCCTGGCCGTCCATCGCGCGCGCATCTCTGCCGCCGTGCACCGCGACTATGGCGACGACCCGATCTTGCGGGTTCTCTCCGAGGCTATCGAGCGGTATTCGATTCCGGAAGAAGAGCTTCAGATGCTCATCGACGGCGTCGAGATGGATTTTAGCCAAACGCGCTATCAGACGTTCGACGACCTCAAGGACTACTGCAATCTGGTCGCCTCGGTCGTCGGCCGGATGTGCGTGCGCATCTTTGGCTTCAGCGATCCGATCGCGCTGGAGCGTGCCGACGATCTCGGCCTCGCGCTCCAGCTCACCAACATTCTGCGCGACGTTCGCGAAGATGCCGTCGATATGAATCGAATTTATTTGCCGCAGGACGATCTCGTGCGATTCGATATTCCGGAGTCGGCGCTCTATTCGGGAGAGATCCGCCCGGGCTGGAACGAGCTGATTGCCGAGCAGGTCGCGCGCGCGCGAAGCTATTTCGAGACGGGATACGAAGTGCTGCGCTATATCCCGCGCCGCCCCGCCGCGTGCGTGCAGACGATGGCCGGGATCTACGAAGAGCTGCTCAAGAAGATCGAACGCGAGCCGGGGCTTCCGTTGAGAGCTCGTGCCGCGCTCTCGAAAACGGAGAAGCTCCTCGTGGTGGTGCGGTCGTGGTTGTCCAGCGCGTAGCGGTCGTCGGAGGCGGCCTCGCCGGCTTAGCCGCGGGCCTTGCGCTCAAAGCATCCGGGGCACACGTCGAACTCTTCGAGCGAAGCCGCATCCTCGGCGGCCGCGCCACTTCTTTCGAAATCGACGGCGTGGAGGTCGACAACGGCCAGCACGTGTTTTTGGCGTGTTGCACGGAGTTCGTCGATTTCGCGACGGCCGTCGGAATGAACGATCGAATTCATTTGCAAGAGCGCTTCGACGCGACGATTCTTTCGCGAAGCGGCAAATCAGGGCGGCTACGTACCGCGGCGCTGCCCGCTCCGCTGCATTTGATCGGCTCGTTTGCGAGCTATTCGCACCTCGGCCTCGCGGGAAAACTGCGCATCGCTCGAGCCCTTGCCGCAGCGCTGATCGGCCAACCCCGTGCCAACGAAACCTTTGAGGCGTGGCTGACGCGTAACGGCCAGGGCGCGCAAGAACGGGCGGCGTTTTGGGATCCGTTCTTCATTCCCGCGCTCAACGCGCCATTCGATCGCGTCGGAGCATCCGACGCGATGTTCGTGTTAAAGACCGCCTTCTTGCGCGACGCCGGCGCGGCGCGCTTCGGCTTCTCAAAGGTTCCTCTCGCGCACTTAGCGGCAGCAGCTGCAAAAAAGCTCGACGCCGTGCACACCTCGACGCCAGTCACAGGCGTCACCGTGAGTGCATCGTCCTCCGACGGAGTTTATCCTGAGCGCAGCACTGTCATCCCGAGCGAAGTCGAAGGACAAGCACGTGTCACCCTGAGCCTGTCGAAGGGTGACGGGGGGATCCCCTTCGACGCCGTCGTTCTCGCAGTCGGTCCCCGTCAAGCGGAGCGAATTCTCGGTGACCCCGCACGCTATGGTGTCGCAAATCTCGATAAATACGACCCGTACCCAATCATCGACGTCCATCTGTGGCACGACGGTGGAACGATCGGCCGGGACTTCGTTGCGGCGCTCGAATCGCCGTTGCAGTGGATCTTCGAAAAGGAACCGGGCTATCTATGCTGCAGCTTCAGCGCCGCTGATGAGTATCTGCGCCAAGCGACCGCGGGGCTCGAATCGCTCGCCTGGCGCGAAGCGCAAACCTTTCTGCCGTCACTCAAGAGCGCAACGCTGATTCGAAGTGCCGTAACGCGCAACCCTGAGGCGACGTGGCTGCCACGCGTCGGCGCAACCCGAACGCTTCAGCGAACGAACCATCCTGCGATCGCAGTAGCCGGCTCGTGGACCGAGACCGGCTGGCCCGACACCATGGAGTCCGCCGTCCGTAGCGGCAACCTCGCCGCCGTCGCGTTGCTCTCCCGTCCTTCGTCCTTCGACTCCGCTCAGGATGACACTACTGCGCCCAGGATGACAAAGTGACAACTACCGATCCGGTGGTCGATCGCTGTTTGAAGCGCGCGACGGGCTGGCTGTTGCGCGAGCAGTCGACGGAGGGCTGGTGGTCGGGCGAACTCGAGACCAACGTCACGATGACCGCCGAACACGTACTGCTGTTTCGCTTCTTAGGCTTGCCGCACGGCGAGTTTGCGGCGGGGGCGATCGGCCATATTCTGCGCCACCAGCGCGGCGACGGATCGTGGGCGCTCTACTACGGCGGTCCGGCCGACTTGAGCACCACGATCGAAGCGTACGTCGCGCTCAAAGTGCTGGGCGTCGATCCATCACGCGACGAGATGCGCCGGGCGCTCCACGTGATCTTGCAGCAAGGCGGCGTGGTAAACGCGCGGGTTTTCACAAAGATTTGGCTAGCGCTGTTTGGCGTCTATCCCTGGAAGGGCGTGCCGTCGCTGCCACCGGAGCTGGTCTATTTTCCGCTCTGGATGCCGTTTAATCTCTACGATTTTGCTTGCTGGGCGCGTGGAACGGTCGCGCCGCTGACGATCGTCGTGTCGAAGCGGCCGGTTCGCAAGCTCGGGGTCGACGTGAGCGAAATTATCGCGCCGGGAAGCGAGAAGGAGATGCAGCGCGTTGCTGGATCGCGGCACTGGCTGATGTACGTGGAGAAGTTGCAGAAGCTTTACGAGCGTTTGCCGGTTCAACCGCGTCGCGAAGATGCGCAGCGCCGCGTGGCGGAATGGATCGTCGAACGGCAAGAGGCCGATGGGAGCTGGGGCGGGATTCAGCCGCCGTGGGTCTATTCGCTCATCGCACTCGACCTGATGGGCTATGGCCTGGATCATCCGGTGATGCGCAAAGGCATCGAAGGCATGGGCCGTTTTATCATCAACGAACGCGGCGATTGGCGCTTCCAGGCTTGCATGTCGCCGGTGTGGGATACGGCGTGGGCGGTGCGAGCGCTCGCGATTGCCGGCTTCGATCGGTCGCACCCGGCGATGCAGCGCGCCGTTACGTGGATGCTGCGCGAACAGATTCCCGACGATGCGCCGGGCGACTGGCGGATGAAGTGCAAGGAGACGCGCGGTAACGGTTGGGCCTTCGAGTTTGACAACGATGCCTATCCGGACATCGACGACACGACGATCGTCGTGCTGGCGCTGCTCGAGGGCGGTGAGAGCACTGCCGTCGCCGATTCGGTCGAGCGCGCGAGGCGCTGGACGCTAGCGATGGACTCGCGCAACGGCGCGTGGGCCGCGTTCGATCGGGACAATACTCGCGAGCTGCTCTACCGCATGCCGTTTTCGGATTTTGGAGCGATGATCGACCCGCCGACTGAGGACGTAACGGCGCACGTGTTGGAGATGCTCGCAGCCCTGGGCGAGGGTGTGTCGTATCCGGCGGTCGCCCGCGGCCTGGAGTACCTCCGCGCGACGCAAAAACCGTGGGGTTCCTGGTACGGGCGCTGGGGCGTCAACCACGTCTATGGCACGTGGTGCGTGATCTCGGCGCTGACCGCTCTACGCACCGGAGACGATATGATCGAGCGCGCGGTCGGGTGGCTGCTCTCCGTGCAGAATCCCGACGGCGGCTGGGGAGAGAGCTGCCATTCGTATGCCGACGAGTCGTTTGCCGGCATCGGAAGCAGCACGCCGTCGCAAACCGCCTGGGCGGTACTTTCGCTGCAACTTGCTGGCCAGCCGCAACATCCGGCGGTCCGCCAGGGTCTTGCCTATCTGTGCGAGCGGCAGCGGGGCGATGGAACCTGGGACGAGCCCGAGTGCACCGGAACCGGCTTTCCTCGCGACTTTTATATCAACTACCACCTTTATCGCCATCTTTTTCCCACAATGGCCCTGGCGGAGGCGCTCAGGATGACATCCGCCACCGACCCTGAAGGAAGCTAATCCATGAGCATGCCACTCCAACAAAAGATTGCCGTTGCCAAGTATATTGCCGGCAAGCGCCTGCGCGGCGAGAAGAAGTATCCGCTCGTGCTGGAGCTCGAGCCCCTGCTGCAATGCAATCTGGCGTGCGCGGGCTGCGGCAAGATCCAGCACCCCGACGAGATTCTTCGGCAGCGCCTGAGCGTCGAAGAGTGCATCGCCGCGGTCGAAGAGTGCGGTGCGCCGATGGTTTCGATTGCCGGCGGCGAGCCGCTGGTGCACGATCAGATGCCGCAGATCGTTGAGGAGCTGGTCAAGCGCAAGAAGTACGTCTTTCTGTGCACCAACGCGCTGTTGCTGAAGAAGAAGATCCATCTCTTCAAGCCTTCGGTCTATTTTGTTTGGATGATCCATCTCGACGGCATGCGCGAGCGCCACGATCAGTCGGTCTGCCGGCAAGGCGTCTTCGACAAAGCGATCGAGGCAATCAAAGAAGCGAAGGCCGCCGGTTTCCGCGTCTTTACCAATACGACGTTCTTCGATCAGGACGGCCCCGAGTCCATCCGCGAGGTGCTGGACTATCTCAACGACGACCTCAAAGTGGACATGATGCAGATCTCGCCGGCCTACGCTTACGAAAAGGCGCCCGACCAAGAGCACTTCCTCGGCGTAAAGAAAACCCGCGAAATCTTCACGCAGGTCTTTGCCGACGGCAAGCGCCGCAAGTGGCGCCTGAATCACAGCCCGCTCTACTTGGACTTCCTGGAGGGCAAGGTCGATTTCGAATGCACGCCGTGGGGAATTCCGTGCTACACGGTCTTCGGCTGGCAGCGTCCCTGCTATCTCATGAGCAAGGAGAGCTACGCGCGCACCTATCGGGAGCTGCTCGAGGAGACCGACTGGTCCAAATACGGGCGCGGCAAGCATGAGTCGTGCGAGAACTGCATGGCGCATTGTGGTTACGAGCCGACCGCGGTCATTCGCACTACGGGATCCCTTAAGGAATCGATTCGCGCCGCAATGAACTAAGGGCGGGTGAAGTCTAGCCGCCTCGGTTTAGCAGTTGCGCTCGCTTGGCTCGTTGCATGCACTGGCCGAGGCAGCGGGCCAACCAACCCTCTGCCGCAGGTTCCCTTCGTTAGCGTAGGAACGCGGGCGTCGCTGCACGTCGAGCTTCCGGAACCGCCCGTGGTTCGCTCGATCGGCGGGGTCGCGAGACTGTCGCTGGTTGCTACGGAGAATTATACGACCGGGCAGCCGACCTTCGCTTACAAAGGCGTACTTCAAGTAATTCCGACGATCGTGGTCAAGCCCGGCGACACGATCGACGTCAAGGTAACCGACGATCTTCCGAGCGAGCCGCCGCCCCGGACCGCGCCCGAGCCAATGATGGACATGGGCACTCCCGACACCATGGGGACCCCCGACGACATCAATCTGCATTTCCACGGCTTCGGATCCTCGCCGAAAAAACCGGGCGACGACGTTCTAACGACGCTCGCTGCGCCTGGTCAGACGTTGCATTATGTCGTTCACGTGCCGGGCAATCAGGAACCGGGCCTGTACTGGTACCATCCGCACGTGCACGGCGAGACCAGCTTTCAAGTGGGAGAGAGCGGCATGTCGGGCGCGATAGTTGTCGAGGGACTCGAACGTCATCTTCCGGGCCTCGCGAAAATGAAGCAACGGCTGATCGTCGTACGGGCGACGGGAATTGGCGACGACGCCCACCCGGAGCATACCAACACGGCCCCCTGCACGACCAAGGACCATCTCACAGTCTCGCTCAACGATGCGGTGCGTCCCGACATCAGCATTGCGCCGGGGGAAAAGCAGTTCTTCCGGGTGCTCAATGCGACCGGGCATAAGACGCTGCGCCTCAACGTCGAGGGCGAAAACCTCGAACTGGTTGCCATCGACGGTTTTGCGCTCGATACCTATCCCGGAACGCCGCCAACAAGAATGGAACCCGCGCTTATCATACCGCCGGCCTCGCGCGCCGAATTCGTCGTCACCGGGCCGGCGAGCGGTCACGCAAAGTTTCGCACTCTTTGCTATAACACTGGCCCCAACGGCGATCCCGATCCTGAAATACTTCTTGCGAATCTCAGAGCGCCGCAGGGCCGGAGGCGCGCCGCGCTCTCGCCGGAACCGCTTGCCGTAGGTTCGCCGCTGCCCCAAAACGTCTACACGACGCAGCTTCCGCCACCTGCGACCAAACGCGTCGTCATCTTTAGCGAGAATCCGAAGCCCGAGTTCTTCATCAACGGCAAAGCGTATTCAACCAAAGCCAAGCCGATGTTCGTCGTCCACACCGGCACGGTTGAAGAGTGGCACGTCGTGAACGTTACGCAAGAGGTACACGACTTCCACATCCACCAGCTTCACTTCTTGGTGCAGAAGATCAACGGCGTCCCGGTCAAGCACCCCTTCTGGGCCGACAGTTTCATCATTCCGCACCGCTCCGCCAGCGGAAGCAAAGGCGTCCCAGGTTCGCTCGATCTCTTGATGAACTTCCGCGACCCGCTCATTCGCGGCGAGTTCTTGTTTCATTGCCACATCCTCGATCATGAAGATCAAGGCATGATGGCTAAAATCGAGGCAATCTAGCCCGGCGCGCCCGGGTATTTGTAGCGCATCACTTTTTGTAAGTTGATGCCGCGAATGATGCCGTTGGCGTGGTACGTTAATCCCCAAGAGTCGATCGACGACATATCGGGAAAGATGCAGGCTTCCAAGGTTTGGTCGACCGAGTTCTTGTTGTACCAGCCGCCGCCGGCGCCCGAGGTTCCGCCGAACTGATCCGAACCGCCGAGTAGCGTGCAGTAGCA
>JBEKRW010000098.1:0-8094 GCA_049517595.1 Candidatus Cybelea sp.
ATCCTCGAGTACGATTTCGAGCCGTACGCCACGAAGTATATCGGCGAGATTCAGCAGATGATCCGTGAGCTCGTCGAGAGCGGACACGCGTACGTCACCCGCGACGGAATCTACTATCGCGTTGCGACGTTTCAAAACTACGGCCGCCTGGCACATCGGAACGTCGCCGACCTCGAGGCCGGCGCGCGCATCGAGGTTGACGAAAAAAAGGAAGACCCGCTCGACTTCGCGCTATGGAAGTTCGTTAAGCCGGGCGAGCCGAGTTGGCCGTTCGATCCCTATGGGCAAGGGCGTCCGGGCTGGCACATCGAGTGTTCCGCGATGGCGCGCGCGCTGCTCGATCCGCCCGGCCTGGGCTTCGACATCCACGGCGGCGGCGCGGACCTCATCTTTCCGCATCACGAGAACGAAATCGCGCAGAGCGAACCGCTGATGGCGCAGCCCCCGATGGCAAACTTCTGGGTACACGGCGGCCTATTGCTCTTCGACAACCGCAAGATGGCAAAGTCGCTGGGAAACTTCGAGCCGCTTTCGGACATGCTGCTGCGTCACGATCCGCAGGCGATCCGTTGGCTCTTCCTGCAAACCGGCTATCGCAAAGTAATGAACTTTACGGAGGACTCGATCGCCGCGGCAGGGCTGGGTCTGAGCCGGATCAAGGCGGCGTATCGGCTCGCGGCGGCGCGGCGAGATGGCGAGCTGCCGGAACGGTCGCCATTTGACGAGCAGATGGGAGCCGCGCTCGACGACGACATGAATACTGCCGCGGCGCTTGCGGTGCTGTATGAGTTTGCCGCGACCGCGCCGGTCGAACGCCTGCACTACTGGCTGGCGATTCTTGGCATCGAGCCGAACGACTCGTGGACGGCCGAGCCCGTCGTCGAGCTCACTGCGGAGTTCGTCGAACGGCTGCAAGCCGCGTTGGATGCCGAGGGCGTTGCCGGTGCCGCGGGCAAGATTGAGAATCTGCAACCGCACGAAGCGATCGGGCGAGTCATTGCGATGCGCGCCGAGGCCCGCAGGGAAAAAGACTGGGCGGCCTCCGATCACCTCCGCGATGCGTTGCAGCGATGTGCCATCGAACTGCACGATACGAAAGAGGGGACGAGTTGGACGACGTCCTGAGCTCGTCGAAGGGCCGTCGTGCGCCGAGGCAGCGAGGGCGACGGACCGAGCTGGATTTCGACGACTTGGTCTACGGGATTCATTCCGTCGAAGAAGCGCTGCTCGCCGGCGAGAAACTGCGTTCGATTGCGGTAGCGGCGGATCGCACGAAGGACGGGGCCCTTCGAGTTTTGCTCGCACGGGCGAAAGAGCACAACGTGCCGGTGCGCTTCGAGCAACGCGCATTCTTCGAGCGCGTTCCGTTTAAGGCACACCAAGGGGTAATCGCGACCGCGCCGCCGTTCCCGTACCTCTCGCTTGGCGACGTCCTCGCCAAACGCCGGTCCCACGGCTCGCCGCGCCTGCTGGTCGTGCTCGACCATTTAACCGATCCGCATAACGTCGGCGCGATCGTTCGCACGGCCGAGGCTGCCGGCGCCGACGGGCTGATCCTGCCCGAGCGCCGGTCGGCGGGCATCAACGCAACGGTCCGCAAGGCAGCGGCGGGGGCGGCGGCCTACTTGCCGATCGCCCGGGTCGCTAATATCGCCGATACGATCCGGGTTCTCAAGAAGGCCGGCATTTGGGTCGTCGGTGCCGACGCCTCTTCGGCGGGAATCGAGCTGGGCAAGGCCGACCTCAACCGGGACCTCGCCTTGGTCGTGGGGAGCGAGGGAGGCGGGCTGGCGCCGCTGGTCAAGCGGGAATGCGACTTCCTCGTGAGGATCCCGATGCACGGCCGGGTCGCCTCGCTGAACGCCTCCGTGGCCGCGGGGGTCCTGATTTTCGAGGCTCTTCGCCAGCGGATGCTAGCCTCGTCCTTGACGGGGGAGGGGGACCCTCCTATATACTAAGCCTCGACGTGCCGTGCCAGACGGGCTCCGGCCTGCGCATGCGGTGCGTCTACTCACGAGGCAGACAAAAAATATGGCAATGACCCACCCCGTCTCGGATGGCGTGGAGTACCAGCAGCGGGTTGACGAAGATCTAGTAGCTATCGCGAAGACCGGCGACAACCTCGCGATGGAGTACCTTCTCAACAAGTACAAAAACTTCGTCCGCATTAAGGCGAAGAGTTATTTCTTAATCGGCGCCGACCGCGAGGACATCATCCAAGAAGGGATGATCGGCCTCTACAAAGCCGTGCGCGACTTCAAAGCAGATAAACTTTCGAGCTTCCGCGCATTTGCCGAGCTCTGTATCACGCGGCAGATCATCACGGCAATCAAGACGGCGACGCGTCAAAAGCATATTCCACTCAATCAATACATTTCGCTCAACAAGCCGATCTACGACGAAGACAGCGAGCGCACGCTGCTCGACGTAATGGCTTCACAGAAGACGTCCGACCCCGAAGAGCTCGTCGTTACTCAGGAAGTCTCCGACGATATCCGCCAGCGCATTCGCCAGAATCTCTCTGAGCTGGAGTCGCAGGTGCTCGAATCGTATCTGGAAGGCAAGAGCTATCAGGAGATGGCGCGCGACCTCGGCCGTCACGTCAAATCGATCGACAACGCGCTTCAGCGCGTCAAGCGGAAGATCGAGAAGAATCTGGCGGAGTTCGAGTTCCAGTAAGCATCTCAACGATCGTCTTATAGAATTCTTCGCGTTCGGCGAGCGGATCGAGAACCATCACCAACCGCTCGCCGTCCGACGGTTCGATACAGACCGTCACGCGTTGCCGCGCGCACACATCCATACAACTGGTGCCGATCGCGCGAATCGCGCCCCAATGACCGTCCTGTTTTAGCCGGTCCTTGAGCCAATTACGAAGGTGAAAGTCGCCGATGCGTTCGGCGACTTCCGGATCTTCTTCGGGAATGCGCTCTTTGAAGCAACGCTCGCAGACGAGCACGAGGCCACCGCGCGCCCATTTCGGGCTAACCTTTTGCATGATGGGTTGCCGTGCTTATGACGGTTGCAGTGCTCCAAAGATGTTTCCGTCGGGGTCTTTGACGTACGCCAGCGTTCCGATGCCCGGTATCTCATGTTTTGACACGGCGATCTCCCCGCCGTTGGCGAGTATTGAGGCCAGCGTCTCATCGAGCGACTCGACGCCAATCGTGCAAACGTAGGCGTTCACGGCCGCGCCCGTGGCCGGTACGTCGCCTTGGCGCCGAACGATGCCGCCGTCGATGCCGGGGCCGTCGCCGGTCTGGACGAGCCAGTACTCGACGGGCCCGTCCCATTTGAAGATCTTCCAACCGAAGATCGAGCTGTAAAACTTTGCTGCGGCATCGGGATCCGCGGAGTGGATTTCGAAATGAACGACTCGAGGCATTATTGATCTCCGGATGTAGTAAGAAAGAGTGAGCCGACGGTGGGATTCGAACCCACGTGTTCATTTCTGAAGCCAGGTTACAAATCTGGTACGTTCGACCTCTCCGTCACGTCGGCGCTCACGTCGTTTAAGTTGCGCCGTTTCCAGGTCACACCCTTCACCTTTCCGATCCGCCACCCGCGCCCTCGTCCCCAGTTCAAGGCTCGGTACGTTGGAGTTAAGGAGTGGCAGTTCGGGCAGAGCAGCGTCAGGTTTGACGGCAAGTTATTTTCCCAGTTGCCGTCTATATGCTCGATTTCAATCGGGATCTTCTTTGTGATCGGGTGTCGCTCGGCCCAGCCACATCTAGTACAACGCTCACCAAGGCGACGAACAAGGTATCGCCGCAGGAAAGGTGAGGGGCCTTTGACGCGATACGATCCCGATTCGAGAGCCTCAACGCGCTTCCGATAGGCAAACTCCGACTTCTTTGGATTCATTCATGGATCATATGGAAGTGGTGTGCCATACGTATGGCAGTGAGCGAGAGGATGATGCAAGATTTCGGTTGCCGCAACGTCTCCGTTACGTGCGGAAGGGTGCGGGCCCGCTTACGGTGTTCCGGTTACGATCCAATCGGCGATGGCGTATTGCGCACCGGTGCTCGTGATCGTGAGCGTGCCTTTGCCGAACGCATTGGTACGAAACGTCGCGAGCTGGTCGCTGCCTCTCGTGATGAAGCCGGCGAGCGACGGCGGCCGGCCGGGAGACATCGCAACGTCGACGCTCTCGCCATCGGCAAACCTTGCATTGCTCACGCTGAGGTTCCATAACGTCCCGTGACGATACGTGAGCATGATCGGAATCGAGAACGCCTCGTTCGTCGTTGCGCCGCGCACGGAAAACATCGGCGCAATCATCGGACAGCTTGCGTTCCCCTGGCGCACGACCGAGAGTCCACCGATCGGCGCCTCTACGGCTTCGCCGCTGGTATTTGCCGACCAGGTAGAAAACCCGTGGTCCGCGCTGATGCGCGCGCCGCTCGAGTAGACGCCACTTTGCCAGCCAAACGTTTCGTCAAGCGAAGGAATCCCTTTAAGGCTGTAGCCCGCGGAACTCTGGCAGTACCCGGAGACGCCGCCTCCGCCCGGGTTTAACACCAGGAGCGACTTGGAGAAGACTTCGTGCGTGCCGGTGTTTTGCTTGAGCGGGCGCGCGCCGGAAAGAATGTGCTCGGTGTTGCTGACGTCGCGAATGATGGAGCCCAACGCGTCGGTGACGCCGATGGCCGCCCGCGCGTTCTGCGTCGCGGAGGTGCGGTTGGCGACGAGGGAATCGGCGGCGTCGCTTACGGTCTGCAAGTCGTCGCTGGCAGCGGGGAGCGAAGCGGCCGCTTGGCCGAACCCGGCGCTGCACCCGGCAAGGAGAAGCCCAATGAGGGCGGGAGCCGTTAGAACCGATAAGCGCGCCATCTTGTCTAGACTCCAAAAAGCGGCGAGTTTGCTATGGCTTCCATGGTAAGGTACCCGCGTAGGAGGGCACATGAGAAGGCGGTGAGGACGCCGGTGGGAAGTGACCGTCGTTACCTTGCCGAGGAGCGGATAGTTGCAGTATCGTACCCAGGTCAGCCACATTTAGAGAGACGTCGTGGGTAGGTGGCCGAGTGGTTAATGGCACCAGACTGTAAATCTGGCGCGCGAAAGCGCTACGCTGGTTCAAATCCAGCCCTGCCCAGTTTCCGCGGGCGTTGCATAGTGGTAATGCCCTTGCCTTCCAAGCAAGAGTCGCGGGTTCGATTCCCGCCGCCCGCTCCAGAAAATCGCAAGGATCGAAGCCGGCTTCCGTCGCCTGCTCCAAGTTGCTGAGCAAGCAAACCAGTGCAGGCTCGATCGCCGATTTCTCCTCGATTGTTTTGGCGGGGAGTCCTACCGCGACCAAATAAATCATGGACGTGCCGCTAGTAGAACCGAATGCCTCCCCAATTCTATTGGATGCATGGGCCTCTTAAACGGTTTTTTTTCAGTTTGTTGACGTCTCAACAGGGAGGGCCCGGTCGCCCGCGAACCCTCGGCAACCTACCCCAGGCACGCTGTTCCGAGACGGCGGAGCCTCGTTTCTATAAACGACTCGTTTATCTGACGATAGGAGACTTCGACCAAATGCGATTTTCGTTAGCTACGGCGACTTGTGCCGGCGTCATCGCCGCGTTACTCGCGGGATGTTCAAGCTCGCAACAAGCCTCGCAATCTCTGCCGCTCGGCGTCGCCCCGCAATCGGGTCACTCGATCGGCTCGCCGCTTATCAAGCACAAGATCACCCCGCTTGAGATGCTCAAGATGCAGGCCGCCGGCAAACTGCCAGGCCCAGCCCCAATTAAGGCATTGAAATTCCAGCTGCACAGACTGCAATCTGGGATCCGCCCGAACTTCCACATTATCGGCGACAAGAAAAAGGCCGGCGTCGCCGCGTGGACTGACGACACCGATTACGGCTACCTGATCGGCCTGAGCAAGAAGTACGCTCCGGTCAGCGACATCAGCACATCCAACAACGGCTGCTACGACCCGGTGACGCTGAAGGTCGACCATTCCGGCAACATCTGGACGGCTTGCGAGTCCGACCCGTCCGACGGTCCGGCACAGCAAGAGTACAGCAAGACCGGCGTTCTCGAAGCCACCTACAACGGCGCGATCCCCTGCGACTACAGCACGGGCTGCGAGTTCTCGTACGCCGAAGGCTTTGACGGCGCATCGAACTCGAACAACGTGTTCCAATCGGTCACGTTCTACGAAGAAGAGATCTGCAGTGGATCCTACTGCAACTTTTACGATGGAGCAGGCTATGAGTACTGGCCTGCAAACTCCCCGTCGAGCTCCCCGACCTTCGTAGGTCTCTCCTACTGCTCGCCGGTCTGCGACATGTACTACATGGATGTGGATAATAACGGCAACCTCTGGTTCGACTTCTACGGCTACGCCGGCGGCGAGTATGGTTACGGCATTGGCGAGATCAAGAACCCGACCAGCGGCAGCCCGTCGGTCATTGTTGTCCAAAATCCGGGAGAACTCGGATTTGCCGGCGGCGTCTACGTTAGCAATGGCGGCTCGACGCTCAACGTCACCGACCAAGATTCACGCGTCACCACTCAGTACGCGATCAGCGGCAGTGGGCTGAGCGAGACCGGCACCATTGGCCCCACGGGTGAGAACCTTGAAGGCCTCGGCGACCCGGTTTCCGGCGGCTTCAACGCGGCCGAAACCACGATGGGTCTCGGCGATGCTTATGGTTGGACCGATACCTGCGTTGGCGCGACGTGCAAACTCCACGCCAGCGCCGACTTGCCTGATGGCGCCGAAGGCTTCGCCTTCAACCCGTCTGACAAGTAGTCAGCAGCTAGAAATCGTCTAGCAGGTAAGCCCCAAAGCGGGATCCTCTCCAAAAGAGAGGGTCCCGCTTTTTTGCTTGAAACCGGCGGCTTACGCCGCGATAGGAATGATGGCCGAGCGGCGCGTAGCAGCCAAAAACCTAGGAATCGGCCGTCGTAGCTTAGTGGTAAAGCACGTCATTGGTAATGACGAGAGCATGGGTTCAATCCCCATCGACGGCTCCATTCCCATCGCAGCCCATCGCTTTTTTGATGAAAGCGTCGGCCACGTCGCTCCAAGGCCGCCTGAAGTCCTTGGGCCAATGCGTTTGATCCGACCATAGGTGGTTCAGGCCGCGCCCAACCTCGCGGTCGCCTTGCGTGAAGGACGCCATCAAATCGCGCCAACGTTGGGCGAGCGCTCGCGCCTGGTCACCCGACGGCTCGATGCCTTGTGAAGCGGCGGCCTCGACCTCCGCGATCAGAACGGTCCAATCGCGCTGGCCTTGCTCGATGATCTGCGGCGGCACGTTGCGCCGGCGTTCGTCGATTTTTTCACGTGCTGCTTCCGAGTAGTACTCTTGGGTCCACTTCCAATCGTTTTGCATTTTGAATCCCTCCATGACGGTGCGGAGAATTTTCCAACGGTCGGCCGGCGCGCCGGCGGCTAGCGCGCGTTGCGCCTCCTCGATGAGGCTTAGCGCCGTTTCGAGCCGCTGCTTCTGCCGTGCGATCACGTCGCGCTGCATGCGCAGCGCGGCGACCAGCGGCTGGTCGGCTCCACCGAGCAGCTCTTTGATCTGATCGAGGCGCAAGCCGACGAAGCGCAACGCGAGAATATGCTCGAGGCGTTCCAACTCGGCTTCGCCGTAGAGACGGTAACCGGATTGGCTGACCGCCGCCGGCCGTAACAGCCCGAGCCGGTCGTAGAGGTGCAGCGTCCGAACGCTGACCCCGGCGTCGGTTGCGAAGGCTTTGATCCGGCGTAATTCGCCGCTCTGCGTCTGCATCGTGGTTCCTCCGGACGAGCGTAAACCCTGACGCAACGTCGGAGTCAAGAGAAGCGCGAGGAGCGCCCGCCGCTTGTCCTATGGAGCGAGAGAGCATGATTTTGCACGTTTTCTAACCCTGCGGGCGCGGCTGCGGAGTTATAATGGTTCCAACATGCGGATTGCAACATCGTTCCTTCAAAAGACACTCTTCTGGGCCGTGTTGCCGGCGGTCCTCAGCCTTTCAGTGCCGGGGGTCGCCGGCGCGCAGCAGCCGGAGCCAAGCTACGGAACCCAACCGGTTCCGAGCTACGGAAGGCCTGTCGCGCCTCAGGACCAGATCAGAGGTACCGTAACTGGGTTTGACGGAGCCTATA
>JBEKRW010000099.1:0-8092 GCA_049517595.1 Candidatus Cybelea sp.
GATTAGCCGGTCAGACCGCGCGCGATTTCGCGGGCCGCTCGCTCGCCCGAAATCACCGCACCGTTGATGTATCCCATATCGTTATATGAAGTCTGCTCGCCGGCAAAGAAGACGTTTCCCTCCGGCGCAGGTTCGATGCCGGCAAAGCGCGTGTATTGGCCGACACGATAGTACGAATACGCGCCGTGGTGCCATGGATCGCGCTTCCAGTCGTCGAGATACGCCACGCCCGTGAAGAGCTCTGCCAAGCCGGGATAGACGCGGTCGAGGTCCCGGACGTACGCGTCCGCGAGATGTCGCGGTGCGGGGCCGTGCGCCGCGCCGGGCAACTCGCCGTGCCTCCCACCTGGAAATCCGACGAGAATGCCGTATTCGCCGGCTTGCGCCGCGGAGACGTCCCACGACTCCTGGTAAGCAAACTGCACGTATGAAGAACCGTCTTCGCGTTCCTGGTTCCAAAGCCGGCGCTTGAACTGCATGTGAAGTTTTGCGTTCGTGCCGAGATCGAGATTGTCGATTGCGATGCGCTTGAGCGGTGAGAAACCGGCGTGGCGCAGCTCCACGTTACGCAAGGTCGTAAAAGGAATCGCCAGGCAGACACGGTCGGCGACGATATCGTGGACCCTCGCCCCCGAAGCGAACGTGCAACTCACCGATCCGTCAGGGCGCGTTCGCATTGCGATGAGGGCCGTATTGAGTTCGATCGTCCCTTCCGGGAGCATCGAGGCCATTCTTGCGGCGAGCTGATCGTTGCCGCCGACGATGTGAAGCGCTTCGTTAGTGCCGTCGACGTTCAGCCGGTGCGGGCCCTCGAAGCCCAGAAGATAGATCAGGTTCAGCGCGCTCTGTACCTCGGGATCTCCTCCGTATTCGCCGACGCAGGCATTCGCGAGCAGCGCGCCGATTTTAGACCGGCGCCCATCGGGCACGTTCGTTTCAATCCAATCCGCAACGCTGGTACGGTCGAGCGCGCGGCCAGCTGGGGTCCAGCTGTCGTACTTCGTCGGATAACCGGCTGCCCGAAGCGCAGCGTGAAGAGGCCGGCGCACGTGGGTGGTGTAGTCTTCGCGTGCCTGGTCGACCGTATAAGGTTCGCCATCAAAGAAATAGATGTCGTGCCCGGGCTCGTGGCGGTTGAGGTTAACGAGCTGCAGCCCGACCTCGTGGGCGAGACGCTGTACTTCCATCTGCCCGATGGAAATGAACTCGCCGCCGTGTTCGGCGATCTGGCCTTCCGCGAAGTAGTTGCGCAGCGTCCACGTACGGCCACCGATACGATCGTTCGCCTCAAAGATGCGGCTGGCAATACCCGCCTGCTGTAACCGATAAGCGCAGGTCAAACCGGCGACACCGGCTCCAACGATGACGACGCGCCCATCGCGAACCGGCGGAATCGCCAAAGCCGATATCCCGCTAAACGGCGGAAGCCGCGAGCATCCCGCGAGAGCACCGGCGGCACCGGCGACGAATGCGGCTCGAGTCTGGCGCACCGGCTAAGTTCCTATTTTGACTACGGCTCCAGACGAAGCCAGAATTTTCCCACGTTGTACGTCTACGACCTTAGAATGTTAGCGTAAAACTGTCGTTGGCCATGTTGCAAATCTGGGAGTCAGCAGACGATGGATGGCTCACATTGAGTTGGAAGCGCAAGTGTGTCGTGCCATTTCCGGCGTCGGTCGACCGTGTAGATATGTACGAAAATGTAAAGGCCTGGCTTGCCTTGAGCGGGGGAATGCTTCTGCTATCCAACTTATCCTTTCCCTCATAGATATCGACGGACTGTAGAGCATCTGCTCCCTGCGACGCCGAGCCGACGTTGGTTACGCTACCGGTGATGTTATAGTGGTTCAGGCCTCCGCTGGTGCTAACGCTTTTCACCGAGACGGAACCGACGGCTAAGTCGACCCCATTGCAGGGCGACGCGAAGGCAGGCGCCGCCGTCGTTAGGAGAGCGAGTGCCCCGATCAGCATTTTAAACATTGAAGATTCTCCTCAGGAAATTAATCGCCGAGTTTTCTTGATTATACCCATTCTCCGGCCACCGATGCAGCCGACCGCTTGGCGCTCACGGGACTTCTTGGGCTCCTCTTTGCCCTGGGAAGTCGACCTCAGCTTAATCCAGAATAACCGTTGCCGTGTCACGAGCATGCGCGAAGGCCATCTTTTTCGCCTTGTTCCTTACCGCGCTCTGCGCGCAAGGCGTCGCGAAGACGGACCCCGCCTTCCATTATTTGGATCCTTCGCAGGTCGACCTAACCGTCTTGTTGCCGCCGCCGCCGGACCTCGGCTCGCCGCAGGAGCGCGACGACGAAAGAGAGGTTGCTGCGATGATCGATGCGCGGAACTCGGCAGAGTTCACCCGCGCGCGAGAAGCGTCGCGTCGTACAGTCTTTTTCTTTGCGCCATCAATTGGGCCAGAATTTACGGCATCGGAGGCCCCGTTGACCGCCGCGTTCTTCGCACGCGTTGGCTCAGACGTCGAGAAGTTGGTCGATCTGGCCAAGGCGTACTGGGGACGGGCGCGGCCCAACGGTGCGGGAAAGAAGCACGCTTCATATCCCAGCGGGCACGCTGCCTTCGCGGCATCCACGGCGGTTATTTTAGCGCAACTCGTGCCCTGCAAACGAGACCAGATCTTTGAGCAAGCGCGAACCTTCGCCGAGAATCGGATCGTTTTGGGACTGCACTATCCTAGCGATGTCGCCGCCGGCTGGACCGCCGGAACGCTGGCCGCGTTCGCAATGATGCGGAATCCAGAGTTCGCACGAGATTTTGCGGCAACGAAGGCCGAAGTGCAAAAGGTCTGCGCAGGCCACTCTTCGCCCTGAAGATTGAGTAGGTGAAGCGAAGCTCGCTCGACACTCGGAAGCGCGCCTTGGCGGCGCTAGATCATCCTGCCGCTGCGCTCGGCTTAGGTTGTTTTGGCTACGCTGCTTTTCCGTCATGCCTAACCCGAACGCGCGGGTTGCACGTGAGCCGCAACGCGACATCTGGATTTCAAGTGCGCGAGACCGAGCACGGCCGCGCTACGTTGGAGTTCGATTATCGCATCGTGGCGCATCCGGTCAGCTCAGACTAGCTTAGCTACCAGCGAGCGCCGCCTGCAGTGCTCGCGAGCGTCCCGCGCGGCGGAAGGGAAGGGTGGGTGATTTTGAGCTGAATAGAGGCATTTTCGCATCAGAGCGCACTAAGTAACTAGCCTACACCCCAAATAAGCCCCGAAAGGCCAATATTGAAGCTCAAAGACGCGATAGCGGAAATAAAGCGCTGTCGTCTAGTAGACCCTGCCCGCGCTACGATGCTTGAAGCGATGGTTTTAGGCCGCGGAACGACCGTCAACCTCGACCCCATCGACAGTCCCGAACAGAAAGCGGCTCGCGCAATGTTCGGTTTGGCGTAGGGATACAGCAGAAAAGGCCGGAGAGGCGGCGGTTTTTGAGGCACGCATCGACCCGATGGACGCTGGCTCTTCTAACGGCCGTATCGGCGTGCTCGCGCCCGCCCGAGATCGCTGTAGGCGAAACGCACACTATTGCTAGTGCAACGACCCAACGGTCTTCGGCCGACTGGCCGTGCTTTGTCGACGAATCCATGTACGAAGTCTGGCTGGAGGACAACGGCGATAGCCAAGAGCAGAACACGGTCGAGGAAAACAGCGCGCTTTGGCTTTCCGACGGTGACACGGTCAAAGTTCTGCAAGTTCGGGAACCGGACGCGGTTCAGCTCGTGATCCTTACCGCGCCGACTTCCGACTACGTTGGGAAGAAGTGTTGGGTTTCCGGCTACAAGGGTTCTTTGTTTTCGAAATAGGCGATCTGCTCCGGTAAAGGCCTCGGCGGCCTAGATTCGATAGCGCAGACGAATCAAGGCCGAGCGTGCCAGCGGGTAAGCTTCGGGTACGTAGCCGCCGAGCCCATACTGCCAAGGTACCGCAGGCAACTGTCCGGTGTTGGTGGGTACGCCGTTGCCGAGCGTGTAGAGGCAGTGCTTGCAATACTGCGCGCCGTAGGCCCGCTCGTAATTGCTGTCGCCGCCGGTGTATCCCGGCGGCCCGATGAGATACGGGTTGCCTTGAAGCTGCGTCGGCGTATCGGTGGCGAAGAGGTTCACGACGTCGAGTATCGCCGTAACGCGTGGCGAGAGATCCGCCTCCACGTGCAGCGACGCGAGCGTTTGCGGCGTCGTTCGCAGCGTGTTCGGATCGCTGCCCTCGTTCGTCGCCAGATTCGCGATGTACGGGTTCGTCGCGGCGTTATACGGGTGCGACGGGTTCCTCAGGAAGTAATAGTTGTAACCGGGATTGACGTAGTTGTCGTTGGGAACCTGTACCGGCTTGCCGTTGACGATCTCCCAGACCATCGTGCCGTTGCCGTACGGATAGCCGCTCTCGTACGAAAGCAGCGGCGTGACGCGCAAACGATGGTGCAAGAAGTCGAACTCGTACGAGGCCGTCGCCGTGAAGTTGGGTATGTAGTTGGCGGGGAAGAGGTGTCCGGCGAGAATCGCGGGCGTATTGAGATCGTTGAACGCGAACTGATAGATGCTCGACGAGAGCGTGTGATTGTAGTTGGCGTTGAGCGTAAATCCGCCGTTGTGTACCCAGAACTCCAGCCCGTGAGAGCGCAGTTGGCCGGCGTTCGTCGGGACGCCGATTGCGCTAGGGTTTTCACCGGCATTGAGCGCATCGCGATAATTAGTCGGGAGCACGTCGATAACGTTCTGCTCCAACTCGACGAAGTAGGTAAGGCGCACCTGCGTACGGCCACCGCGTTCGTAGGAGAAGGCGTAGTCGTCCGAGGTTTCCGGCGCTAACGGATTACTCGGGCACTGGCTCGCGGGTACGCAGGTGCGCTGAACCTCGAGCGGCAGCGGCGGGACCGAGTTGTGATCGAAGGTCGCGCGAAGCCCGTTGTCCCTCGCGAACGTGTACGCAAGCGCGAGGTGTGGATCGAGCGCGCCGTCGCCATAGATAACGGGCGGGCTATCACTCGTCTGGGCGTGCTGGCCAACATAACGCAGGGAACCCATCGCCGAGAAGTTCGGCGTTACACTCCACGTGTCGCTCACATAGACGAGATATTGATTCAGCCGCGGAGCGGCGGTAACAATTTGAGGAACGGTCGGCACGATCTGGTAGATGCTGCTCGTATTGACGTCGTATTGTGCCCCCGCTCGAAAGTCCGTCTTGTCGTTGGCTTGGTCCTCAAAGTCATAGCCGATTCCGTTCTCCCGCTGTTCTTGCGTCGAGTAGAGTGAAATCACGCCGTCGGGGAAGGAAAGGTCGTCCCATTCGGGGCCGTTGGCAACGGCACCGATTTGCGATTGGAAGAGCTGAAGCCGCCCGAGGGAGTGCTGCCAATCGTGAACCCACTGGAGCTTTTCGACGCTGTAGGTTCCTCGCGCGATCGACGGCGTGTCGACTTGCTGGTTCGGGTTCGCCGGTTCGCCGGGGAAAGTGGCGGTGGGGCTGTTGAACGTCGACCATTGCAGCCCCTCATACGGCGAATCATATTGTTGGTACGCCGCCGCGCCGGTAAGAAAGACGGCCGAGAGATCGTCAATCGAAGAAAGGGCGAAATGCACGTTGCCGGCGATCGCGTACTGCGCTCGCGTCTGAAAGCCGAGGCCATACGTACCGCTCTCCGCCGGATAGAACGTGTGGCCGTCGCCGTACGCGAAATACTCGCTGGCGCTCGTGGCCGAGAGCGCATAGCGCCAGCGCAGGTCCGGCGTCGCCTCCTGCGCGGTGAACTTTACCTCGCCAAGCTGCGCACCGATTCCGTTGGCGACGTCGAGGGTCTCCGTTCCCGGATACGTGCCGGTCAGCGGCACTTCGTTCACGACTCCGCCGAGAGCGTTTTGACTCACATCGGTGTAACCGCCGAGCGTCACGGTCTCAGAACCGACGCCGGCCGTGCCGAGTTGTGCGCCTACGATGTTGCCTCCGGGTTCGGCGATCAGGCCCTGCGGAACGGGGACGGAATCGTAGTCGTAAACGGTGTCTTGCACTTTTCCACCGCGCACGATTACGTTCGCGAACGAATCTTGCTGGATGCCCGGGACGTTCGAGATCGCGCCCTGAATCGAGTCGCGCGAATAGTTGGCAAGACCCGACGAGGAGGCTTGCGGCGTACCGGCTTGGGCCGCTTGGCCTTGCACCGTGAAGACGTCGCTCGTGCTGCCGACTGCGAACGCCGCTCCTTTGGTTTCGACCTTTGCGATTTCTTTGAGCTTGGCGAGCAAGGCCACCGCGAGGCGCGCGTGCTCGCCGGGCAGCACGACCACCGTTGCATTGGCCGGTTCGAAACCGGGCGCTTCAACGCTGACGGTGTATGTGTCCGGCGCAACCCCGAGAATCGTAAAGCGGCCGCCGGCATCGGTGGTGCCGGTGTAGCGACCCGATGGCGCGAGCGCCAGGATGCGCGCGTTGGCGATCGGGGCGAGATTCGTCGTCGTAACGGTTCCCAAGATTGCGCCCGTCACAAGCTCCGCCGCGCCGGCGTGGTGTACCGAAAGAGCTGACGCGAAAAGAACGCAGAGAAAACGAGGGATCTTCCGCACGGAACTCGCTCCCAAGCGGCGCATGCTAAGACACGCGCCGCGGTTACGTTGAGTAAAGTTAGGCTAGGGCTGGGAGCGTAGGCGGTGGAGCGCGTAGACCGCGCGACTTGACGATTTTTGGGGCGACGCGAGAACAACTTGTGTCCGGATGAGGCATCGTCGCGTGCTTCGGTGTCGCGGCGTCCGCGCGCACAAACCGCAGGAACGACGCTACGAGCGCTGCGGCAAGCGTTCCGCCGCGCGCGGCAAAGCGAATAGCAGCGCCGAGCATCATCCGTGCACCGACCGCGATCGTCAAAAAGGCCGCGACGAGAATGGGAGCGTGTGCGACCACGACGGAGCTTGCATCGAACGGTGCCAACCCGCCGAAGTGCGTTTCGTAGCCTTCGATCGCGACGACGGTTACGCAAGCTCCTGCGAATGCGGCGACCGCATCGACCGTGCGGGCGCGCGCATCGTCGAGCTTGCGCACCAGCGGATCGCTAGGCGCGATTCGGGAGCCAATGATATACGCGACGAGGCTAACGGCCAGCGTCAAGGTGATTGCGAGCGCCGGTAGGACTCCCTGTTGGTCGACGTCTTGCATCCTGCCGCCCAGCCAACCCAACAGCGCGGAAAACTCGGTCCCTGCGTCGGCTAGTACACCGGCTAAGATTCCGATTGCAACTACGGCCCAGATCCGCACCAAGGTGTACCGCATTGCGGATTGACCTACGACAGCAGCCGGGCCGACCCTTGTGTAAGGCCGCCCAGGGGCCGGCGAGGGCGCAGTCTGCGAAGGTGCGTGACGCCATTTACAGGTGCGAGCCAAGTGCAGCACGGAAGCAGCGTTTAGAAAAAGCATTCCCCAATCATGGGAGCGTACGAATCTGGTGGTTCGCACGGTCTTCAAAATCGCTGAGGTCGTCGCAAGGCGACTGGTAGGTTCGATTCCTACACGCTCCCGCCACACTCGAGCACGAATGGAGTGCTCAAAGCCCGCAACTGGTCACGAATTGGTCACGGAGCCTCCAGCGTTCCGCGGGATACCGTCGCTGCTGATGACGCCCGCAAGGCTCGACAGGGGCCGTTGATCGGCGCTACGGTTACGGAGCCGTGGACCCTAGTCTCTATTCCGACCAGAACTTGGCCGGTCGCGATGGAATTGAGAGTTCGTGAAAGAACGTGCGCATCCGTCGATTACTTCTTTGACCGCCGGACGGATCGTAAATGTTGATCGCAAGTTTCTTTACTGGAAGGCGAGTCGCCTACACGCTGACTGGCGCATTAGCAGGGGCGATCATCGCCGGGTGTGGCGCCGCAAGTACGTCGTTACAATCACCTACGGTATTGCCGCAGCCGGGATCAGGCAGTTCACCGATTCAGCACGTCGTGATCATTATCCAGGAGAACCGAAGTTTCGACAATCTTTTTAACTGTTTCAAGGGCACCGCGTGCGTTAAGAAAGGCAAAGAAAGGGTTCTTGAGGGCACGCAGTACGTCGACAAGCTGGTCACGCTCAAAGAACAGAAACTCGTGCCAACAAAAAACA
>JBEKRW010000100.1:0-7976 GCA_049517595.1 Candidatus Cybelea sp.
GTTTAATGCCTTCCTCTTTTGAGCCTTTGTCCCAAAGCAGCCAATCCTCGCTTATAGGCGGCTTCTCAAATGCGTTGGTCACAAAGAACTGAAGAGCCGACATGATAATTACGAAAACCACCGCGTCAACATAGGTGCTCGGCTTTCGATGGTCGATGAACCAAACTTGCAATCCCAGGAAGTCCAATCCTGTAATGAACATCATCACGAACACCAGGAAGACGGCATAGGAAAGCGCCTGGACTAATCCGCCCTGAAGCGGAGCTACTCGTTTTAACCGTGCCCGCCGTCGCAGCAGTATTATCGTAATCGCAGCCGCAGGCGCTGGGATGAGAAGTATGACACCCATCCAGACGTCTTGGCTAGTGGCCGCCGTGAATCATAGCGGCGTAATCGAATACAACGCCATTGTCCGTGAGATCGACCTAAAAAAGCCGGCTCAGTGCCGGGCCGATGGTTATTGTTCGGCCCGCGGATTAAATGCCACGCTGTCGACGCTCGACAATCCGCTATCAAAGCTATACTCGTACGTCAGAGAGCTGGGTGAGTACTTGTAGACGTCGATTGACGAGTATTGAGAATCTGCGGCAGCAAACTCCGCCGAGTCTTTGTTTAAGTGCCCATAGGTTCCATTCCCGTGGAGAGGCAAAGGCCCGCTCAGCGTCGTGCAAGCCGGATTGCAGCCCGAGTATACGTACACAGCCGGGCTATTGTGATAGTTCGCGAAAATCGAAACAATGTTTCCGTCCTTGTCTATGTCTAAGCCGCCGTAATTGTCCCCGCCGCCGTAGTATCCGGTCGTAACTTGGCCTGCGCTATTGCAGCCCTTGAAGTAGTCCAGTGTTCCGGGGCCGCTCGCTTCGTCGCCCTCCGCCCAGCAGTCCCCGCGCCTTGACAGCGCTATGCTCGCGGGAGCGTCCAGGTAAGGGCCACTCAAGGAACTTGCGCAACCGCCGCGGAGCGAACAAATGTCCACCTGGCCGTGCGGCGACAACCACGATGCGCCCGCTTACCGCATCCAGGCTCGCTGCGTCGACCGGCTGACCGTACCGGTCCTGGATAACACCGAGCATTCTACCGCAGGCCTTCGGTCTCGTTGGCGCGGCGTAAACCGTTATGGTTGAGGAGGCATAGTCTGGGACGATCATGCGTCCCTTCGTGTCGAACGCGATGTTGCCGGCCGGGTACGTAATGCCCCCGAGCGAACAGAACCGGGGACGGTTGTTGCGATTGTTCGCCCGGAAGCCGTAGACACTTGACGGTACGAGCACGTAGAGGCCGCGTCTGAGGCCAAGCGGCGCAGCGGCTACAGCTTGGGGATCTTGCCGGTTCACCGGCGTTGTCGCAGCGACGGCGCACCCGCACAAAACTAAACCGGCGCTAGCAAGCATCAATCGACTGCCATTACTAACGCTCATGTGCGCCGCCTTTCAATGGGGAGGCCTCTTCGGGCCGAGTCTCGCCAGGGGAGATCGTTCGTGCCGGCGCCTCCGCATCCCGCGTCAGGATGAAGCTGACACCGGCCGGCGAACATCTGTGGCGTCCCTTCAGCTTCTCCGAGGTATCGCATATGAGGATCTTTGTTCGTTTCGCTCTTAGCATCGGCGCCGTTTCGCTTTTTGCCGGATGCGGCGGATCGTCGCCGCCAATCGACACGCCGGCAACGGATATACGGACCTCGCGTTCGGATGGCATTCCGCGCTCCGCGACTTCATCGTCGTACCGCGTGCTGTATCGGTTCAACCGCTACCCTAACGGAGCGTTTCCTATGGCGGGCTTGATCGATGTGAAAGGGACGTTGTACGGCACCACGCAGAAGGGCGGCAAAGCTTGCCACGTGAGAAGCTTCGGCTGCGGGGTGATTTTTAGCATTGCAACAAGCGGCGTGGAACATTCGATCTACAGTTTCGATACGTGGCAGGCAGGAGCATACCCGCAGGCCAGATTGATCGATGTGAAGGGGACTCTGTATGGCACTACCTATCAGGGCGGCATTGGGGTGGGGACCGTTTACAGCATCAGCAAGGCCGGAACGGAGACCGTACTCCACAGCTTCCAAACAGGATCGGACGGCGCCTATCCGGAGGCTCCACTGCTCGACGTCGACGGCACGTTCTATGGCACAACCTTGGGGGGCGGCGCAAGAAACGATGGTGGAACCGTCTATAGCATCAGCGCTTCGGGTCTGCATACAGTGCTATACAAATTCAAAGGCGCCCCCGATGGAAACAACCCTACCGGCGGGTTGATCAACGTGAACGGCACGATGTACGGTACGACGCCCTTTGGCGGCAGTTCGACGGCGTGCGACCCGTATGGCTGCGGAACCGTTTACAGCATAACTCGCAGCGGCGTCGAGAAGGTGTTGTACCGTTTTGCCGGCGGTTCCGATGGATCAGAACCAAAGGGTGATTTGATCGACGTGAGCGGCACGCTGTACGGCACGACGGTTGGCGGCGGAACCGCCGTCTGTTACGGCCACCCCACCCGCGGCTGCGGGACCGTTTTCAGCATAACGACGAGCGGTCAGGAGAAGGTGCTGTATAGCTTTACCGGCGGTTCCGATGGAGAGGCACCCCAAGCAGGCCTGATTAACGTGAACGGGACGCTCTACGGTACGACCAGCGAGGGCGGCGGTGGCTGCGGCTACGGCTGCGGAACGGTTTTTAGCGTAACGACCGCCGGTGCAGAGACCGTTCTCCAACGTTTTGCCGGCGGGTCGGACGGCGACTATCCCGTGGCGCCCGTGGTAGAAGTTAACGGCACGCTCTATGGGACAACGGAGGACGGCGGCAACTCCAAACACGGCGTCGGGACCGTCTTCGCGTTGACCCTATGATGAAAATCTCTTAGGCCCACTACGAACGCGGCGTTGGAGGAACCCGTTCATTACAGCGGCGTTGAATCGGCTGAGGCGGTAAGGCGCGCGGTCTCTTCTTTGGCGATCTGGGCGACGTCGGGATCGAGCGAGGTCGCCGCCGCTTTGAGCTGCTCTAAGGCAAGCTCCTTCTTCCCTTGCGCGGCATAAGCGCGCGCGAGCAGGTAGTGCACGCGGCCGTCGTAGGGAGCCGCGGCGACGCCTTTGAGCAGGGCCGCTTGCGCCAACGGATAGAGATCATTCTTTTCGTAGTCGATGCCTAAGTTCACGTACGACTCGGGAACGTACGGATCGACGGAGATCGCTTCCACGTAGTACGCGACGGCCCGCTTCCAGTCGCCACGAAGGTCGGCGAGGTAACCAAAGTTGACGAGCGCTTCAGGGCGTTCGGGCTCCAACCGGTGCGCGCGTGAAAAGACTCCGATCGCGTCGCCGTAGAGGCCTGCCTGTATTTTTGCCACTCCGACATTGTCGAGGCAGGCATAGTTGATGGGATCGGCATTGAGACAGTTGTTCAGATAGCCAAGCGCCGTGATGTGATCGTGGATGTCGAGGTACGCCATGCCGGCGCCGTTGAGCGCAGCAATCGAGGTCGGGTCACTGTCGAGCGCCCGCCGAAAATAGACGATCGCCTGGGCGGGACGGTGCAGCGCTTCGAAAACTTCGCCAAGTTCCTCCTGCAGAACCGAGTCGGTCGGATTCGCGTTTGCAACGCGCTGCATCTCAGCCTGATATTGCGGCAGATCGCCCTTGCGCAGATGCAGCATGACTAGGTCTTTAATCGAATCGGTACCGGGCAGGGCGCTTTGGAACTGGAAGATCGCGTCGTCCACGCGAGCCTCGCTGGCATAGACGACGCCGAGGCGATTGTGCGTCTCTTTGTCGTGGGAGTTGCGCGCGAGAAGCCCCAGATAAATCGCCTCGGCCTTATCGAAGCGCCCCTGGCGGTAATAGAGGTCGCCGAGAAATCTCGCCGCATCGGCGCCATTCGGATGGGTCGCGACAAAACTCTCCATGGCTTGGACCGCTCGATCGAGCTGGCCCGCAGCAATCAACTCGCGCGAATACAGGATCGCAGCCTGTTGGTCCACTGCGGCGTGGGCGTCGATCGGAATGATATCCGCGTCTTGGGCCCTTAGAGAGCCCGCGAACGTCGCGGTCAATGGCAGAACCGCCAAAACCAGGGCAGCGAATGCGCGTCGAATCATGCTAGACACCTCTTCGACGACTATAGCGCACGGCCGGCGGGCGGCGTGACGCGGCGCTAGCGGACGAGGGGCAGCACGTTGCTCGGGGTCAGCGGATAGAAGGTCATCGCGATGATTGCGACGGCGCAGACGGCGGCGCCGGCCCAGGCCAGTGGGACGAAGGGACGCAGGTCACCCTGATGCTGCCCGTCCTCCGGAGCATACATCGCGCGGATCACTTTGGCGTAGGCGTAGAGCGAGATCGCCGTGCCCACGATCAGCGCGGCGGCGAGCCAGATGTAGCCGTTTGCCACGGTCACCGCCAGGATCAAGATCTTTCCGAGGAAACCTGCGGTCGGCGGCAAGCCGGAGAGCGCCAGCAGAAAGACGGTCATCGCTGCGGCAAGCCACGGCCGGCGGCGCCCTAGGCCGTTATAGCTGCTCAACTCCGCCCCTTCTTCGTTGGGGCCGGAGATCGAGGCGGCGACCGCAAACGCGCCCAAGTTCATCAACGCATACGCCGTCAAGTAATAGATCGCGTAGCGCAACCCCAGCGGCGTTCCGCCTGCGAGCGCGACGACGATATATCCGACCTGCGCGATGCCCGAATATGCCAGCAGCCGCTTGAGGTCGCGTTGCGCGAGCATGCCGACGTTGCCGACGATCATCGAGATGCCGGCTACGATCCATACGGGCAACAGGAGTTTTGAGGCGACTCCGGCCGGCAAAGCGGCATACGTGAATCGAGCGAAGACGGCGAGCGCTCCGGCTTTGGTTACCACGCTCATGAAAGCGGTGACTGGCAACGGCGCCCCTTCGAAGACGTCGGGCGTCCACGTGTGGAACGGCACGAGGCTCAGTTTAAAAACCAGGCCGATCAAAAACATGCCGGCGCCCATCCAAAAGATCGGGTTCGAGGCGAGGGACGGATTGAGCAGATCGGCTAGCATGACGCTTCCCGTCGCGCCGAAAAGGAGTGCCGCGCCGAAAAGCAAGAACGCCGTGGCGGTCGAGCTGAGAATCAAATACTTCAACGCCGACTCTCGCGCCGTCTTTCGATCGACGGCGGCGCAAAGTGCGTACAAGCCCAGTGAGAGCAGTTCGAGCCCGAGAAAGATCGCGATCAAGTTCGCGGCGCCCGCCATTAGCATCGCACCGCACGCGCTCCACAGCATAATTGCAACGGTGCCGGCTACGCGCGGGGCCGGGCCGATCGCGCTATAGAGCAGCAACGCGCCGCCCGTTCCAATCAACACGATCTCTTCAAAGACCGTCGCGAATCCGCCGGTCATGAAACCGCCGTAGAATGCATCGTACTCGTGCCCGAACTGCCTTCCCGCAACGACGGCGGCAACCAATAGTCCGAACAGCCCGATGATAATTGAAACGTAGCGCGACTGCCGGCGGCCGCCAAGGAGGTCGGCGAGCAGCACGGCGAGACCGGCCGCCGCGACGACATCGATCGGCGCAATTGCGTTCCAATCGGCGCTCGTGAACGAAAGCGTCATGGGAGAGGCCCGCTTTGCACGGTGGTGACGGCGTTGTCCAAGAGCGGCTTGGGATAGACACCGACCAACACCAGTGCGGCCAGCAACGGCGCGACGGCGAGGCCTTCAATCCACGTGAGATCACCTCGCACGGGCAAGTCCTTACGCTGCGGACCGTTCATGATACCCTGATACAGACGCAGCATGTAGGCCGACGCAAGCACGATTGCAACCAGCGCGACGATCGCGGGCCAGACGTAGCCGTTCTGATAGACGCCGATCAAGATCAGAAGCTCGCCCGCAAACCCGGCCAGCCCCGGTAACCCCAGGGCCGCAAGCGCAGCGATGCAGAGCGCGCCGCTCAAGCGCGGATTGCCCCACCCCAAACCGCCGAGCTGCGGAAGAGATCGTGTCTCTTCGCGCTCCTCGACGTAACCGAGCACGAGAAACAACCCTGCTGAAAAGAGGCCGTGAGCAACGATATAGACCAGCGCGCCATCCAGCGCCAGCCGGTTCCCCGACGCAATCGCGAGAATAATCAGCCCAAGGTGAGAGAGCGACGAGTACGCGACGACGCGCTTCACGTCGTTCTGCACGAGCGCGATGAGGGCACCGTAGACAAGCGATATAAGTGCCAGCACGATCAACGGCGTGGCGTACCGATAGAGCGCAGCCGGCATCATCGCGGTAGCGATCGCAAGAAACCCGTAGAGCCCGGCCTTCGATTGCACGCCGGATACCACCGACGTCATCGGCGAGGGAAGGCCGGCGTAGGTCGGCGGCATCCACGTATGGAGCGGCCAGACCGGCGTCTTCACCAGAAAGGCGAAGGCAAAGCCGGCGAAAATCCAAGGGGCCCAACCGCCGACGAGCGAGATGCCGGGAAGCCCGATCACATCGGTCGTTCCGTAGATAACGCCAAACGCGGCGGTCGCCACCAGCAGCGTCAAACCGCCGGCAAAGTTATAGATGAAGTAGCGCCATGCAGTCGCCGGGTGTTCGCCCCATCCGACCAGGGCGAAGAACACCGGAACGAGCATCAGATCCCAAAAGAGTGCAAAGACCAGCAAGTCTCGTGCCAGGAAGAGTCCGAGCATGGTCCCTTCGAGCGCGAGCAAGAGCGCAACGAAGTCGCGCGTCTTCTCTACCCGGCACGCTGCGATCGCACAGGCCGTGCACAGCGCCAGCAGCAATGCGATCCAGAACGAAACCGGCGTCGCACCGAAATGGAAGGCCGAAACGAAGGGCCGTGAAAGCCAGTGGAAGCTCCAATCCTGCGTGCCGGCCAGCCAAACCGTTCCAAACGTGATCGCCGCCACCACCGTCCCGAGCAATCGCGAGAGCGTGCGATCGCTACGCGGCAGCGCTAGGAGAGCGGCGGCGGCAACCAGCGGAAGCAGAATGCTGACGAGAACCAGCGGCATCAGTGCGGCGCTCCCGCCACGGCATAGTACGCGATGAAACAGGCCGCTCCGAAGACGAGGATCAACGCATATCCTCGCAAGAGACCCGTCTGGAAGGAGCGCACGAGCGCACCAAGACCGCGGGCGATCGCAACGACCTCCCCAACGGCACCGTCGAGCACGTACGGATCGAAGATACCTGCAAAGAAACGCCCCAAGGCTTGCGCCGGACGCACGAAGATCGCGTCGATCGCGGCATCAAAGTAAAACAGATTCGTCAGCACGGCGGGCATCTTTTCGGTCTCGCGGCGCAAGCGTTCGACCGCATCGCGTTTTGCCGCCGTCGTGGCGTAGCGTTGCCACGCGATGAGAAAGCCGATCGCGACGACGATCACTACGATCGCCGAAGTGAGGTTTTCGGAGATCGCCGGCGTAACCTGCGCGACCGGCGTCATTGGCCGTCCCTGCGCGGCGAAGAGCGGCGCAAAGAAGTGCGCCCACGGCGATGCGTCGCCACCAAAGAGCAGTGCGCCGCCGATCGCGACGCTCGGAACGACCAAGATCGCAACGGGCACGTTCATGATCCAAGCCCCGGCGCCGCCCGCATGCACTGGCGTCTCGCCGCGGTACTCACCCAAGAACGCGACGAAGAAGAGCCGGAACATATAATAGGCCGTGATGCCGGCGGTTATGATGCCGATGCCGTCGAGCCACGGATGCCCGTGCTGCAGCGCACCGTAGATGACCTCATCCTTCGAGAAGAACCCGGAGAAACCGGGGACGCCGCAGATGGAGAGCACGCCCGCCAGCATCACCCAAAAAGCAAACGGCAACTTCTTGCGCAGGCCGCCCATGCGGCGGATGTCTTGCTCGTCGGAGAGCGCGTGGATCATCAAGCCGGCACCTAAGAAAAGTTGGGCTTTAAAGAATGCGTGGGTAAAGAACTGGGCGATGCCGGCCTCGTAAGCGCCGGTTCCGACACCCATGATCATGTAGCCGATCTGCGACATCGTCGAATAGG
>JBEKRW010000101.1:0-7967 GCA_049517595.1 Candidatus Cybelea sp.
GCGTACGCCGAAATGTTGGTGGATCCCACGTTGGGCACGTAGGCGAACTTCCCCGCTGGATCGACCGCGACGTATTCGGGATCGGTACCCGCGGTGAACGGCGAGCCTTTCACCGCCGTCAGCGCCCCGGTAGTTGCATTGATCGCATAGGCGGAAACGTTACTCGAAGCATAGTCGACGACGTAGGCGTACTTTCCGTTGGGATCGACGACGACGTTCGTCGGGGAACTGCCCGCCACGTACGGCGAGCCTTTCACCGGTTTGAGCGCACCGCTGCTTTCGATCGTATAGGCGGAGACGGTATCGGCCCCATAGTTCGGTGCATAGACGAACTTGCCGGACGGATTAACCGTTACGCCCGCGGTCTCGCTACCCGCCGCAAACGGCGACCCTTTGATCGGCTTCAGCGCGCCGTTGCTCTCGATCGTATAGGCGGAAACGCTATTGGACTCATAGTTCGGAACGTAGGCGAACTTGCCCTTAGGGTCGATTGCGACGTATTCGGGCTCCTCTCCGGTCGCAAACGGCGACCCCTTTACCGCCGTTAGCGCGCCGGTTGTCGCGTCAATGGCGTAGGCGTCAACGTTATTCTCTCCGTAGTTACTGACGTACGCGAACTTGCCGGTCGGATCGATGGCTACGCCGCTAGGCTCCGTACCGGCGCTAAACGGTGATCCTTTTACCGCCGTCAGCGCGCCGGTGCTCGCATCGATCGTATAGGCGGAGACGTTACCGGCGCTACTCGTTCCGGTGTTGGCCGCATACGCGAACTTGCCCGTCGGATCGACCGCCATTGCCGTCGGGCCGGTGCCCGCTGCAAAGGGCGATCCCTTCACGGCCGTCAGAGCACCGTCGCTCGCGATCTTATATGCGGAGATATTGTCGTCGCCGTAGTTGCCCACGTAAGCATACTCAACGCCGACCTCGGGAAGCACGCCCGGGAGCATTGTGTTAGAGCCTCGCAGCCCGCCGATCTGCCCTTGCGACCCGCCGCATCCCCCCAGCATCGCGATGAGCGCGACAGTGCCCAACGCGGAACGACCCAGCTTGGACTTCGTCATGTCGATTCTCCCCCTGTCGAGGCGGAAGGTTCGGCGGTCGCTAACGATGCCCTCGGCGCGCTAGACTTCGGGCGACCGTCCCCGGCCGCGCGCCTGCTCGACCATCTCGCGCAGGCGCGGGTGTTCGCCGGGGATCGTCGTTACCCACGATTCGAAGCGCGGCACCGGGCGGCTCGCGCGAAAGAGAAAGTACCACACGTTCATGTCGCCCATGAACTTGAAGCGCTTCTTGAAGTCTTTGGCCAGCGCTTCATAGGAGCCGAACGAACCGAGGTAGTTCGCAAAGCTGCCGTACTCGCGATCGGTTTGAAGCAGCGCGGCAGCGTTGGCGATCGTGGCGCGAATCTTTTTCGGCGAGCGCAGAAGTCCGGGCAATGCAAGGGCGCGCTCGACGTCGATCTCGTCGTATGCGGCGACGCGATCCGGATCGAAGCTCGCGAAGGCCTCGCGATAGGCCTCCCAGGGCTCGGCGATCTGCTTCCAGCGCACGCCCGCCTGAAAGACCGCGCGCGTCATAAGCTCGAGATAGTCGGCCAACGAGGCGGGTTCGATCACGTCGGGAATCGTTGCGGCCACGGTGTTGCGCGCCGGGTACGGCGGGTCGCCGAAATGTCCCTCCCAGTTGCAGGGACCGGTCCCGCAGAGGTCGCAGAACCCGGGCACGATGCCACTCTACTCAACCGCCTCGACGGTAGAATCTTAAGGAGTTCCCCCTTCCGTGTATGTAGATGAAGAACTAACTTGTGTGGACTGTGGACGTCCATTCGTCTTTAGTTCCGGCGAACAAGCCTTTTACCAGCAAAAGGGCTTTCAGAACAAACCCAACCGTTGCCCTGACTGCCGTGCGGCGCGTAAGCAGATGCGCGGTAATGGCGGCGGGAACGGCGGCGGCGATCGCTCGGGCCGTCCGCGCGAGATGTTCACGGCGACATGCAGCCAGTGCGGCGGCGTAGCCGAGGTGCCGTTCAACCCGCGTGGCGATAAGCCGGTCTATTGCCGGGACTGCTTCGCCTCGCGCCCATCCTATCGCTGACTGACGCGGCGCGGGCCGGGGCCAGAACCTTGGCTTCACCGCGCCGTAACATTGGGTAAACACTCCACCGCTACCCTTCCAGCATGCAGATAACGTGGAAACCCGTTGCGAATGGGGCCGGTTCGTCACGCGCCAAACTCCCCGATAGTGCGTTTGCCTTTCCGCAGGAGCGCAAAGAACCGCTTACCGACCCCGGTCATGTGCGTAGCGCGATCGCCCGCTTCGGCTCGGTCGACGGCGTGAGCAGCAGCGAACGCGCGCAAGCGTTTGAAAATATCAAGGCGGCGGCCGAATACTACGGGATCGCGCTCAAAGCGTCGAGCTGGCACGACCTCGTAGGATAAGATCAGAGAGAATACCTAAAGCTTCGGGCCCCAGCCCGGAAAGAGCAGCGTCGAGGTGTTTCCTTCGCGCGGCCGGACCAGGGTGCGCGAGCCACGGGGCAACTCGGTTTGGGGGAGTTCGGGCCGGTACGTCATTGGGGTGCCTCCTATCAACTAACGATTTAGTTGAATAATAGCGCGCCTGGGTTGGTCTGTCAACTAAATATTTAGTTAGTGGCGGTGGTCGTGCCGCCGCCCGGCTGCCGTGGCCTGCCTAAAGGCGAAGGCCGGCGAAAGCCTCGGCGACGTCGAAGCGAAGCCATGGCGCGGCGTCGTGACGGAAGCCATCCTCGTCATGGAATGTTGTGGCGCCGTCTAGCGTGATCGCATCAATCGCAAGTGCTTCGGGCATCGCGTCGAGCACCAGTAGCGCTCCGGCCTGGAGATAGGCGCGCACTTTCCACGCGCGCTCGTTTGGGCGATCGTTGGGCGAGCGAACCTCGACGACGACGTCGGGTGGGAATGGCGGGCACTCGCGTTGCACTTCGGCTAGGCTTGCTAGCCGCCGCGCGGAGACGGCGCTGACATCCGGAATGAGGAGTGTCTTTTTTCCGAGTTGTTCTGACAGATCGCAATCCCATTCCGCCCCGACTAGGAAGTCCGATCCCGCAGAACGCAGAAGAATTACGAGCATCGCTCCTTGCACGAGTGCGAGCTTCGTGCGTGGGCTCACCTTGCGCACCGCGCGTCCAGCGTGGTACTCGAGGTACGGCTTCGTGCTATCGAGGATCGGTGGTTGCATCTCAGATCGCCTTTCACTCGGCATCACATCACGGAGCTCCCGCGTGTCGGCAAGGTTCGACGAGGCCGTGACGAAGTTCTTAGTTGCCGAATTTGTGTGCCTGCACAAGAGGCGCTGGTAAGGGCGCGGGGGTGATGCATGAGACTGTCTTCAGATTTCAACCGCTATGCCGTAAGTTGTGCCGCCGCGGTAATGCTCGCGGGATGCGCCGGTCTTCCGACCACCCTTGGACAGCCCTTCGTCCTTCGACAAGCTCAGGATGACAATGCTCCTGCTCGGAGTGGCAACGCTTACCAGATTATTTACAACTTCGAAGGCTCGCCGGATGGCGCGAGCCCCTACGCAACGCTTCTGCCCGTTCGCGGGATGCTTTACGGCACGACCAGCGGCGGAGGAAGGAACGGCAAGGGAACGGTGTTCGTTGTCAGTCCGTCGGGCAAAGAGCGCGTGCTTTATAGTTTCAAGCGGAAGCCCGACGGCGCCGTGCCGCAGGCGGGGTTGGTTTATTCCGCCGGCAAGCTCTACGGCACGACAGCGTTGGGCGGCACGAACGGGGACGGAACGGTATTTGAAGTAACCTTGTCGGGGAAGGAGCGCGTGCTCTACAGCTTCACAGACGTACCCGACGGTGATATCCCGGATGCCCCGTTGATAGCGGCTAACGGTGTGCTCTATGGGACGACGCTTTGGGGTGGTTCGTCCCGCTGCAGCAGCAGCAGCTCTTATGGATGTGGCACGGTTTTTACGGTAACGTTTTCAGGGAAGGAACGGGTACTGCACGCGTTCGAGGGCGGACGCGACGGCACTCTGCCGCAGGCGCCGCTTCTTGCAATAGGCGATAAGTTGTACGGGACGACGACCGCGGGAGGCAAGTCCGACTCGGGAGTTGTCTATGAGATCAGCAAGTCCGGCGCAGAGCGGATTGTCTACAGTTTCAAGGGTTCGCCCGACGGGCAGGCCCCGCTCGCCGGCCTGATCGCTACGGGCGGAATGCTCTACGGAACGACGAGCGAGGGCGGCACATACTATGTAGGCTCAGGTGGTAATGGCACGGTGTTTAGGGTGAGCACGACGGGCAACGCCGAGCGCGTTCTCTACACGTTCCGCGGAGGCGACGGCGAGACGCCATTCGCAGGCGTGCTTGCAGTCAAAGGCAAGCTTTACGGCACCACCGGCTTCCAGGCCACAAAGGGCATGGTCTATGAGATGAACTTCGATGGAAAGCACGCCCGCGTACTTCACCATTTCGCGGGCGCTCCCGATGGCTCCGGCCCCAACGGCCTAACCCTTCTCGATGGCGCGCTGTACGGCACGACGACGGACGGAGGCTCAGGTTTCGAATCGTCGGGCACCGTTTTTAAAATCACGCTGCCAACGAATCCCTGATCCGGATGTCCGCGGCAGTTGTCCGCATGTCCGTCGCGCGAGTTGCTCATTTAGCCGATAATAGACGCGGCGTTTCACTGCCACAAACGCTCTATTTAGGAAAAGGAGCCCTACAATGCGCGTCTCTCCCTTGGTACTTTGGGCCGCTGTTGTCACGCTGGTGGGGTGCGGTGGCGTTTCTCCCCTCGTCCTTCAGGGCGACAAAGCTCATACACAGGGTGACGAGGCGCGTGCTTGCGGCGGCAGCCATACCGGTCAAGCGCAATGCGACGTGCTGATTGAGAGCGACGGCGCGCGTTCGACGTACTCGGGTTGGGATGCGAAGGACCTCGAAGCCGCATACAACCTTCCCATCGCAAAGGGGAAGGGGCAGAGCGTCTATATCGTCGATGCATACGACAATCCGGACGTCGCCGGCGATTTTGCCGCTTATCGCAAAGGCATGGGTCTTCCGGCGGGTACGCTGTACAAGTACAATCAAGACGGCCAGATGAGTAACTACCCTCAGAATAGCCCCGGCTGGGGTGTTGAGATTGATCTCGACGTCGAGATGGCGTCGGCCAGCTGCCCGAAGTGCAAGATCGATCTCGTCGAAGCCAACTCCAACGCCTGGAGCGACATCGAAGCGGCCGAGGCCGAGGCCGTGAAGCTCGGCGGGACGATCGTCAGCAACAGTTACGATGGCAGCGGCGCGAACGAGTCGTATTACGACACCAAGGGCGTGACCTATCTTGCCAGCTCTGGCGACGGCGGCTTAGGACTCTACGACCCGGCGACGTTCCAGGCCGTCATCGCGGTCGGCGGCACCTTCCTTAACAGCGCGAAGGGCAAGCGCGGGTATAGCGAAACCGTCTGGCCAGACAGCGGCGGCGGATGCTCCGCCACCGATGAAGCGAAGCCCCCATGGCAGAAGGATCCTGATTGCAAATACCGGACGGGCAACGACGTCTCCGCGGTTGCCGTCAACGTTGCGGAGTACGACACCGATAGTGAAGGTGGCTGGATCACGGTGGATGGAACCAGCATCTCTTCGCCACTCGTCGCCGGCATGGTCGCGCTCGCGGGCAACTCTACCAGACAAGACGGTGGCGAGATGCTCTGGACGCTAACCAAGGCCGAGCAGCGAAAGTATCTCTATCGCGTCAATGAAGGCAGCGACGGCGGTTCGTGCCACGACTATCTTTGCGAGTGCGGAACCAAACAGTTCGGAAGATTTTGCGGTCCCGCTGGATGGGGAACGCCGCATGGAGTCGGCGCGCTATGATGAGATCGTTACGCTCGGGGCGTTACATAGTTAGCCGCTGCGTGGCTGCTGCGTTGCTCGCTGGCTGCTCGGCAGCGACCTTCTCCCCAATCCAAGGTGCTCCGCCAAACGTTCGAGTTGCTGCGCGCGGCGCGTACGGCCTTGGCCCAATCGTCCAGCCAAAGCTCGCCGGGACGATCCTTGGCTTCGATATCGATCAGCACGGCGGTGACGGCGTGTTTGCCAACTATAACTCTCGCTCGCTCCGGGTCTCGCTCGAAACCTTCGACGCGACGACCGGCAAAATCACGAAGGTCGTGCGAGAAGGCGCAGGCTCGAGCGGCGATTACGTCGTGTACGGAGTCCTCGCCGGTGATGTCGGCTTCTTTTACCACAGCAAGTATGAGTTGATGAATCCGGTGACCGGCGAAAAGATCACGGGATCGTGGGTGCCTCCGAAACCGTTCGAAGTCTCACAGATCGCCGAGAACCAGACCAGCTCGACCGCCGTGATGCTGGGGTACGACATGACGAAGTCCTCGGAGCCGACCGAGTTGGTCGCGGCCGACGTCGTCAAAGGCACCGCGAAGATTATTCCGCTGGATCAGAGGCTCTTTAGCACCGGCGGCGTTCCGGTAATCGCGCAGGACTCAGCGACAAACCAGGCCGTGATTGCCGCGCAAAACGGCGGCCGCTACACGAATCCGGTCATCGGCATAATCGATCTGAAGTCGGGCAAAACGACAACGTTTACCGGCGTCGGCTACGGCGAAGTGGATGGCATCGGCGTCGATACCAAGACGGGCATTGCCTGCACTACGACCGGGATCGACGCCGGGATCGAGTTCTACGACCTCAAGACGCACAAAGGCACCGAAGTCCAGATTCCTAACTCAGGCGGCAGCGAACTGCACAGCGGTGCGGGAGTTGCGGTCGACTCGGTTCACGGGCTGTGCATCGTCGCGCAGCCGGTTTCAGGAGACGGCACGCAAGCCAGCGCGATCTGGATCGTCAATGAAAAGGGCACGTCTTTCGAAGAGATCCAAGGCTTCAACTTCTGGTTCGGCGTCGGGCCGGCGATTAATCCGGCGAAGCGCATCGGTTATGTGATAAACCCGCGCCCGGAGTACGGCAGCCTCGCGGGGTTTTCTTACTAATGCGTCACGTCGTGCTTCTTTTTGTGGTCGCCGCGCTGTTTGCAGGCTGTAGCGGCCCGAGCGGCGCCGGCAACGCTGCGCTGGTGCCGGGCCCTATGGAGGCGAGCGTCGCACCATCGATGAGCGGAGATCTTCTCTATATCTCCGAGTACGGGGGCGGCGTTCTCGACGTTTTCACCTATCCGCAGGACACGTTCGTCAAGTCGATCTCAGGTCTCGACGGTACGCCGCAAGGCGAGTGCGTCGACAAGAAGGGTGACGTTTGGGTCGTCGAGACTGGCGGACGTCCAACAATCGAAGAGTTCTCTCACGCCGGGTCGCCGATCGGCTCGCTGAGCGATCAGGGCGAAAATCCTTACGGCTGCTCGGTCGACCCCGTTACCGGCGATCTGGCGGTGTCCAGCGAGTACAGTTCGACGAAGTTTCAGGGCAGCGTCTCCATTTGGAAGAAAGGTGCCGGAACGCCGACCGTTTACATCGATTCGGCGATCGAGTTGATGCAGTGGTGCGGCTTCGACAACAAAGGAAACCTGTTTGTCGACGGGCTGCCTCCAACCGGCAAGTCGGAGTTTGCGTTTGCCGAGCTGCGCAAAGGAAGCAAAACCTTTACCAACATCAAGCTCGATGGGATCGTTTTCCCCGGCAACATTCAGTGGGACGGCAGTTCGCTCACGGTCGGGGATCCCGCGTATAAGAGCGGTTCGGCGATCTTTCGCGTACAGGTGTCGGGGCCGTCGGCGAAGATCACGGGAAAGACGGTGCTCAAAGGTTCCTACGAAGTTTATCAGTCGTGGATTGCGGGCGATACGGTGATCGGGCCTGATGACGGGCCTTCGCAAGACACGGTTCAGCTGTGGAAATATCCGGCCGGCGGCAAACCGGCGGTGACCTTGAGCAAAGGCTCGTCCACGTTCTTCAACGGGCCGTTCGGCGCCGCCGTAAGTCCGCGAGGGGGATGATAA
>JBEKRW010000102.1:0-7957 GCA_049517595.1 Candidatus Cybelea sp.
GCATAGAGCCCCACGAGGTTCCGCAAACCGTTCCAACAGCCTCCGGAGATCGGCGCTGCTTGCTTTCGAGGTTGGCATCGAAGGCCGTTGCTCGAGCGGCAATGTTGCCGCCGAGCTGGGAGGGATCGAGGATCTCAGAATCGGGCTTCGGCGCGGCGCTTGAACCAAGCGTCACATTTCTTGGAAGAAGGACGTTGCGCTAACGTGAGGGGCGTCATTTTCTGCTCCGGCGTTTTAGTAGTTTGCGCGGGACTCTTTTGCTATCAGAGCTCGACCGCGATTGCGGCCAACGTTGTCGCAATAACGATGGAGGAGGCGCTGCAGTCACCTGGCTCGCGGCCGAGCCCCACTCCTGCGCGGTCGCAAAACGGGGGCAACCTAAACTGTGCGTATTGCCCTATGGCAGTCACGCCAACGGTCGCGCTCATTGATTCGACGATGAAAGCGTTATGCGGAGATTCGGACGAAGCCTTAGCCAAAATGAACGAGACTCAGACCGTATATGCACGCGCTAAGTACGTGCAGTTCCTTATCCGCTGCGGCGCCGCAAATGCCGGACTTAACCAAGCTCGCATCTACGCGGGCGCCGTCGAAATAATTTGGGAGACGATGCCCAATCTGAGCCTGGACGCTAACGAGGCGGCCGTTTGGCGTGAGCGAGCGGCGCCCCTGATCTTTAAAGCGCTTCCTGAGGCGAAAGCCGATTCCGATCTTGTTAAATTGCTGTTGCAACTGCGGGATCAGCTTCTGCAACCACCCGCGCCGCGACCGTCATGAAGATCGGTCGTAGAGAAGAACTTCCAAATGTCCGGTCTAGCTACCGGGCAAGGGGATCCTCGCCGGCTGATGGTGTGCGGTAATCCTACAAAATGGGGCGCGCTAATGCGGTGATGGCGACGGGCAGGGCTGATGGTCAACGTCCCATTGAATTCCTTGCTTCACCATCTCATCTTCCCCCGTTATGTCGGACATGGGGATCCCAGTATCGTTGCTTGGGTCATAAACTAGGGCGGTTCCAAACACTTTTGCCCCTTCCTGTGGGCCAACAGCGAAATAAAGAAATATAGGCGTGTCGCTGTTTCCGTACGCATAACGGACCAACGGTCGCTGGCAAGGCTTCACGATTGAAAGCGCTGTCCTTATCGATGCAAGCTCGACTGAAGTTAGGCTCGGGTGGCCACGTTTGTCATAATCGACTGCGACATATCCGCCAGGAGGTGGGAACACGTTCATCGAGGGCGCGGCCGTAGGTTTCTGTTCATTCGTATGATTGCATCCGAATAGGGTTGCGCCAGCAGCGAGCACGACGCCGAATGGCGCTGACCGGACCTTCATCGCGAATGGGACCCGGCGCGTGATGTTTGCAGCATCCACGACGTGCCACGCTCAGGGTGCGTTGCGACCGCGGACGTTTGCGGCATCGCGCCCGGCGGCTGCGATCCGCCGCAGCCAGCAAGTAATGCGGCCATAGCGCACATACCCAACCCATAGCGAGTAAAAGCCGGGTCTTGCATTCGTCTCGCTCCTTACGGCTAAGGGATGCCAGCCGGTTTTACGGCGACCCCTACGCTAGTTTGCGCATCCGCTGTATTGATAACGAATGCCGGTTTGCGTGTATTAGGAATAAAAGCCCTAACCGTACTGTTGTAGGAATCAGGAAGAAAAATGTATTGGTTTTTCTTCACTACCCCGCTCGCATAGATGTCTGACCCCTCCGAGTCGTGCAAGCTGCGCACGGGTTGTTCATCGCCGGGCACGTATTCCCGGGCGCCATCGAAACCTGGTTTGCAGCAAGTTCCTACATAGAGGTTCCCATAGTGGTCTAGCGCGAGACCCCTAGTTGACTGTAGCCCCTGAAGGTTAAGCGATGACATGCTTTGATAGCCTGCCGGGATTTCCGAAACGCCGGTGTTGTTGTCCGAATAGTATAAATCTCCAGCCGCGTCAAACTGTACCTGATTCGGAATCTGAATAAGGTCATTCGTAATAACCTGGGATGGAGTCGACTCACCTGGTGGAAAAACAACGATGGCCGGGGAGTTGCCTCGATCACAAACATAGACGTTTCCATTCGCGTCTACTGCGACACTCTGCGGTTGGCTCAGGTCATCGGAAAGGGTCAGTCTTGGCGATGTTTTACCCGGCGGGTAGATTGTAACCGTGCCAGACTCGTTCGCGACGTATACTTGCCCACTCGCGTCCACGGTCACGCCAGCAGGACTGCTGACGCCGTTTGTGATCGTACCCAGCTCTGGGAATCCCGATTGGACCAGGTCATAAATGACGACGTTGTTACTTCCATTGCCGGTTACGTAGAGCCACGGGTCAGACTTCCTCGCGCCGGGAGCCATCCACGACTTGCCACGATCGGCGTGCGTTGCGAGTGTGGAGGTTTGTGGCATCGCGCTCGGCGCGCCGATCGGCGGCTGCGATCCTCCGCAGCTTGCGAGCATTGCCGCAGCAACGCAGTTGGAAAGTGCATAGCGGCCGACCACGCTTCTCATCTTACCTTGCTCCATCGGACGGGCTAGCGGGCTAACAACGTTCGGTGTAGCCCGCTCAGCCGCCTCGCATATGGAACGCAAAACACGGCACCGCTCTCGCGAAGCCGTGCGGGTTGGTCTCGATCGTCGGGCCCATTCGTGTGCAGCATGCTTTCCGCAGCGCTCGCAGGCTGCGGCCGATCGCAGGTCGCTGACGTCCTCCTGGTTCACTCGCCGGGCGACCCGACTCAAGACCTCACTCCTGTTCTCGGATAGCCTCGCGGGACCTAAAAGGGACCTAACTGCCAGGGTCTCGATGGAGAGCGCAGCGTAGCTTAGTGTTACGGACGCGGATTTCTACGCTGAAAGGCTAAAAACGTGAAGCTATTACGTCTTGAATATAGCGGCCTACCGTTAACGGCATCTCACGTCGTCGGCGGGGGAAACCCGACGGAGACGCTGTCTTCTTCGCCGCGTACAACCTACGGCGATTCGGTCAGCGTCGAACGTGAACGGGCCGCACCGAACGTCCCTAGCCGCCAATACGTTGACGAATTGGGGAGCGGGACAAGATGAGGGTCGCTTTTGGCCGTTGTGCGTTAGGCATCTGCGCAGCCGTTGCAATGCTGCCAGGTTGCTTCGGCGCGCCGGGCGCGATGCCGCAAACATCGGCGATGGCGGCGCACGCCGATCGTGGCAAGTCGCTAACTAAGACGCCAACGATTCTTTATTCGTTTCTGGGCGCCCCGGATGGCCTTTCTCCTCGGGGCGGCCTTACGATCGATAAGGCCGGTGATATCTTCGGCACGACGGAGTCCGGAGGACGTTCCAATGCCGGCACGCTGTTCGAACTGGCTCGATCAAAAGGGCGTTTTACAGAACGCATCGTGCACCGTTTTAAGGGTGTCGACGGCATGGTTCCGGTGGCTCAGCCGTTCGAAGATGCTAACGGTAACCTCTTCGCGACGGCCTCGCTTGGCGGTAACGTCGACGGCGATGGTGCGGCGATCGAGCTTAGGGCGAAAGGCAGGAGCTATCGAGAAACGTCATTATTGTTCAGCGGCACTGACGGTGAGGCTCCGCAAGCCTCGTTCGTTGAAGTTGGTACGAAGCTTTACACTACGACATCGAGCGGCGGCAAGTATGGATACGGCGCGATCGTTGCCTTGACGGTCCCCGGTCTTGCCGAGACGGACGTCTACGACTTCGCGGGGCCTCCTAATGACGGTGAAACCCCACGCTCGAGCCTCGTAGCCGATTCGAGCGGCGCTCTCTACGGCACGACCGAGGTCGGCGGTTCGTCCTACAGCGGCACGGTGTTCAAGTTCGTTCCGTCGCCCTCGGGGGGAAGCGAGAGTGTGTTGTGGAGCTTCTCGTTTGCAGACGGAGCAATTCCGTTTGCCGGCGTGACGCGGGACGAGGCTGGCAACCTTTATACCACGACCGAAAGCGGCGGTTCCTCCGACTACGGCGCCGTTGTGAAATTGACACCGAGCGGAAGCGGCTTCACCGAGAAGGTTCTGCACTCGTTCACGAGCTCAGGAGATGGTGAGAGCCCTGAAGGAGGCCTGACGTACAAAGGTCGTTTCCTGTACGGGACCACGCCGCTGGGCGGCTCGCACGGATTGGGCACGATCTATCGTCTTTCCACGTCGGGAGGAGATTATTCGCTGCTCTATAGCTTTCAGGGCGGCACACGTGACGGCGAATACCCGTTCGACACGCTTGCAGTGAGCGGCCAAACCTTATACGGGACGACGTCGGCGGGCGGAAGCAAGAACTCTGGTGTTGTGTTTGGATTTCTTCCCTAGCACTAAACGAACGCGATACGCTGCGGCGATCTCCCGAATGCGATCCACCGTCGCCGTTTTCGAGTTTGGCCGTAGCTTGAGGATCTTGCGGCCGTCCAAAGGAGCTGCTACTAGGCGGCGAGGAGGAAACGAAAAAAAGCTCGCGCGGTGCGGACGAGGAAGGCGCCGTCACTTTACGACCCTTGTCGCGCGCAATCGCTGTCGGGCTCGGTTTGCGGCGGCGGTGTGCCGAAGGGGACGGCCGTTTACCTCGCGGTTGATCGGTAGAGGACGCAGCGCTGAAGTGGGGTGCCGAGAGCGTGAGGATGGTCGAAGTCATCGTGCGGATCGTGCGTCATTTCGAGCCGTCGCATCACTCGTTGTGACGGAATGTTGCTTGCGGCCGTAAGCGCGACGACTTCGTGGAGCTTCATGGTGGTGAAGGCGTAATCGAGTGCGGCGCGGGCGCCTTCGGTGGCGTAACCGTTGCCCCAATGTTCGCGCCGTAAGACCCAGCCGACTTCGATCGCGGGTGTGAAGGCGGCCGTAAAATTCACGTCCTGCAGCAGAATTATCCCTGCAAAGGACGCGCAAGTGTTCACTTCGATCGCCCAATATCCGTATCCCTTAGTCTCAAGCAGCTGGCGATAATGGGTGGCCGGCGCTCGCACGCGGTATGGGTGTTGGTGAAATGTACCGTGTCACCTCGGGATCGGCCGCCATGGCGAGGTACGGCTCCATGTCGGCATCCGTCAATGGCCGCAGCCGCAAGCGTGGCGTCTCGATGATCATAGTGCTGTCACATGCATCTCAGTGAAACGTATGTAAATCGTGGAATGCGTTCGGGCGGAGCTACAGCCTGGGGTGGCAGGAAGCTACGGGTTAAATTCGGTCTGCGTATTGGCTTGCTCCGCCTCTAGCAGTTTTCGCCATTGAAGATATGCGTCGGCATTTTGCGAACGTTGCGTCTGAGCCAGCATCGCATTACCGAAGGCGCGAAAGTCGCTCCCGAATTGGCCCTCCGACAGCTTCCACGCCACGCGCATTCCCGGCATCGAGAAATAAAATTTGACACCCGCGACATAGCTATCGAATGCAGCGTCAGAAAGCATCCCAGCCTCATGCTGAAGAAACGAGTCCTCGCCACTGAGAAATAGCGCGCGACACATCAACATCCACTGGGTAAACTCCTCGCGCGTTAACCCCGCGTCTCCCGCCACACCTTTTTGGAAAACGCGCGCGAGCTCAGGGTTTGCAGTCGCCAAAGAAGCTTGAGAGGTTCGGTCCGCGCGTCCCTGCTGCATCGTCGCGCGCTGAACACGCTCAGCTTGACGCACTTGCTGCGCCAAATACAGGAGGGAGGCGATCACCGCCACCGCCGCGATCGACTGACTGAGGTAAAAAATCTTCCTTCCGGGTGCGGACGTTCGATGGAGCCGGCGCCCTATTTGGGAGGCCGATCGCGGCGCCGCCAGCCAGGGCGTCGTCACCCGGGGATAGACTATCGGATTGCCATGTCGGACGGACCGCTGCCCATCGTTCTAAACGGTGAGTGTAGCAGTGGCGTTAAAGCGCCGCCGCTCGCGTCGATGGAATACCCGTAAATGCGATTGGAATGGTAGTTTGAAACGTAGACGAACGAGCTCGCGGGATCTATCACAACCCCAGCCGGACTGCGGCCCGCGCTAAACGGCGAGCCTTGAACTTGAGTCAACGCGCCGCTGCTTCCGTTGATCGTGTATGCGGAGACATTGCTGGATTTGAAGTTGGCCACGTAAACGAAAGCACCGGTGGGATCGATCGCCACTCGCCACGGGTCGGAGCCGGCCGCAAACGGCGAGCCCTCAACCTGCGTCAAGGCACCGCTGCTCGCGTTGATGGCGTAAGCGGAGACGTCGTTGTCCCCGGAGTTCGCCACGTAGAGAAAGCCGGCCGTCGGATCGACCGCCGCTCCGGATGGAGCAGCGCCAGTTGCAAACGGCGAGCCCTTGACCTTTGTCAAGGCGCCGCTGTGGGCGTTGATCGCGTAGGCGGAAACGTCGTTTGAAGAGTCGTTGGCCACATAAAGGAATTTGCCGGCCGGATCCATCGCCATTCTCCACGGAGAGCTGCCCGCTGAAAACGGCGAGCCCTTGACCGGCGTTAGAGCGCCGCTCTTGGAGTTGATGACGTAGGCGGAAACTTCACCGGCATCTTGGTCGGCTACGTACAGGTACTTGCCGGTCGGGTCGATCGCCACGTCGCGTGGTTCTAAGCCCCCAGAAAACGGCGAGCCCTGGATCTGCGTCAAGGCACCATCTTTCGCGTTGATGGCATATGCCGAAATATTGTCGGAATTCCAGTTGACCACGTAGGCGAACTTGCCGGTCGGCTCGATCGCCACCCCTATCGGCCAAGTACCCGTTGTATACGGTGATCCGGGAGCCATTTGCGGGGCTCCATGAACTTTGATTCGGTATATGGAAACATGGTTGGATTTGTTGTCGGTTACGTAAAGGAAGTGCGCGCCCGCGCCGTCCGCCAAGCTCTTGTGCGGATGAATGTTCGATTGCGGCATCGCGCCCGGCGGCTGCATGTCATCCTGAGCCTGTCGAAGGGCGCCGCACCCTGCCAGCATTGCAACGGCTACGCAACTGCTAAGCGCGCAATAGCCAAGACCTAAGAATCGCATTTTACTGTGCCTCCCGATGCAAAGGTGGATAAATTGCCCAGGCATCTTCGGTATCCAACCTCACTTCCATCGCAAAAAGCCAAGTTCTTAGCCGAAAAGCGATTAGGGTTCCCATCCCCAACTGGCGGCCGTTCGAGTCCTGTTCGACACTTAATTCCAGAACGATATATCAAGCGGTACATAGCCTGCCGCGCCGTACCATTCACCCGCCGCCGGCGTTGACCTGACGGTCCAAGCCGGGGTGCCGTCGAATCGTTAGCGCTTCGGGAGGGGCGAGAGATGAACCGCATGGGCAGCTGTACTGTATTAACGACTTCGGTCATTTTCGCGTTCGTTGGGTGCGGGTCGCTCGCGCCTGGCGGCGCTGTGACAGGTGCGGGTTCTGCGAGTTACGGTAAGTCCTGGATGCTGCCGGAAGACTCGGGCGACGATTTGCTTTATGTTCTCAAAGACAATTACGTAGTCAACGTCTATTCCTACCCAGATGCGAAATTCGTTGAGACACTTACCGGCTTCGAGGACACTCCGACAGGTCTGTGCGCCGATGAACAGGGCGATGTGTTTGTGACTGAGGAAGACAACGTCAGCGGCGAGGCACCTGGGAACCGCATAGTTGAATTTGCTCATGGTGGAACCAGTCCTATCGCGAACCTGACGGACTCTGACTTTCCTTGGAGTTGCTCTGTGGACCCGACCACTGGCGATTTAGCGGTCACGAATTGGGTGAACGATACGGTGGCGATATATCCCAATGCCCAGGGAAATCCGACCTACATTGCTACTTCGCTGAGTCAAACCTACTGGGCGGCATACGACAACGACGGTAATTTGTTTGTCAGCGGCAATACGGGCCCGTCGTCGTATGGGCTGGCTGAATTGCCCTCCGGAAGTGGTACGTTTAGAAAGGTGTCGCTGAATGAATCCATCGGAATAGACGCTCTTCAATGGACGGATGGCGACCTAATAGTGTCCTATGATAGCGCGGCGAACAGGGCGCGGAACCTATACCGAAT
>JBEKRW010000103.1:0-7947 GCA_049517595.1 Candidatus Cybelea sp.
GATCGCCGCGGCAACCTCTGGGTGACTAACCTCGCCGGCAACGTGACTGAGTATAAGACGGGGGCGACGACGCCGAGCGGAACCATCACAAACGGTGTGTCCTTGCCGACGGGCATCGCATTCGACCGCGCCGGCAACTTGTATGTCGCCAACCTTATTAGCGGGGGCGCCGATGTAGCAGTGTACGCAAAAGGGGGCGAGTCGCCGAGCAGGACGATCACCGACGGGATACTGGATGCGGACGGTGTTGCGGTTGATGCAAAGGGCACACTCTATGTCACCAATCTCGTCACCGCGACGAATGGCAACGGCGACGTCGAGGAGTACAAGGCCGGTCAGAGTCAGCCATACCTAACAATCACCGACGTGAACCGCCCAACCGACGTAATCGTCAACAAGGCAGGCTACGTCTACGTCTCCGAAATCGGCACACCCGCGGTCCTGGTCTTTGAGCCCGGCTCGACGGAAATTTGGCAACAGTTCCGACAAGGGATGAACACCCCGGCAGGCCTCGCCTACTACGTAGGGACGCCCCCGCTCTGAGGATTTCCGGATTTAGCCGCTTGACGCCGGGCACTTACGTAGCTGCGGCGATGTTACGCACGTTACTTGCTAAGCGTGAGCGTCGTTACCAAGAGATAACGATCTGACCGTCGCCGGGAGACGCGGCTCCCTTTTGGTCTTTAGCGTTGGTCGCTCCGGGCTCGACGTATGAAGACCCTCCCCCGCCTCCGCCGCCACTGCCGGTCGAGCTGGTACAATCCGCGCCAGAGCCGCCGCCACCGCCGCCGTAGTAGCCGCCACCACCGCCTCCGCCGTCACCGCCGTAGACGGACTTGCCTCCGCCTCCGAACCCACCCAGGCCGAGCGCGCCATGTTTGCCGTGCGTGCCGTGAGATCCGTAAGCTGGAGGTCCACCGCGGCCGCCACTCCCGCCTTTGCTCTGCGTTCCGCCCCGTCCGCCCCAACCAAGACACCAGCCCGATCCGGTTTCCCCGCTGCCGCGGCCCCCGATTCTGCCGCCGCCTACTCCGCCGCCACCGGCGCCGTTGTTGTAACTTCCGGCCCCAGCACCACCCCCACCGCCGGCAACAATCACGCGGTACGCCAATGCGCTGCCGCCTTGGCGCACATCTGAAGCACCGCCTCCGCCGTCGCCGGTAAAATAGAAGCTCCCACTGCTGTCAGGGGACTGACCACCGTCGCCGCCACCATTAAATCCACCGTCACCGTTACCGGACTCGTTGCCACAGTTCCAACCGCCGATCGTACCTTCGCCGCCAACGACAATCGCCAACGCTTCACCTGGCGTTACAGCTATCGTAGCCTGAACCAAACCGCCTAAGCCGCCGATGAGCCGGCAGTAGCCGCTGACCTGGCCGTTAGGGCCGCTGGCGCCGCTGGCGACAACTGTGATCTGCGATACACCGGTCGGCACGATGAATGACTGCGCTTTGCCTTTGTAGTGAAACGTTCGATGGTGCGAGGCCGAATGGCCAACGTTGCTTGCTCCGTTAAGCGGCCCGATCGGCGCCGGCATGTCATCTTGGCCCTTCCCTTCGACTCCGCTCAGGGCAGGCTGGCTCAGGAGAAGGCCGGTGCAGCCTGCAAGCACTGCCGCCACCGCCGCAGCACCGGCAAACTCGAATAAACCAGTGCGCTTCATTTGTGGCTCTTCTGCAAACGGAGGCTATTTGGCTGCTGCCACCGTGCCGAGGGGCAGGTCGAAGTCGCCCGTGAGAATCGCGATCGCCGATCCCCCGGCTGGATATTTGAACACTTCGCCGTCTCCATAGCCCGCGTCAGCGCAAAAGACGACGCCGGTACCGATCCAGGTCTGCGCGCAGTCGCCGGCGTCCGTGAGCGATACGGTACCCTTCAACATCGCCTTCGTTCCGCTGACGGTGTATTGATAGATCGCGTCGGCTCGCTGATCGGTGACGGTGAGGTACGTGCCATCCCACTGCACGGAGCCAGGGAACTGCACGGAGTTGCTGGTTGTGATCGGTTGGAACGTGCTGCTGCCCTTCGGGAGCTCGACCAGTTCGAAGGAATCGCTGCCGTTATAGCCGTCGAAGAAGAGGTTTCCGTTGTTGTCGTAGCCGTCGAAGTACTCTCCGGTCAACGGCGTGGCCATCTCGGTGCCCGACCCGCTCGCGTTCTTGAAGATCACGATGTCGCCGTTGCTCAAGTTTCCAACTGCGAGGTCGCCGTTGGTATCCATCGCGCAGCTGGACGGCTTACCGCCGGAAATGGAGAGCGTCTTGAGCGCCTTCCTGGGGACCTGGTACAACGTGATCTGCTTGCGGCCCGCTACGATCCAGAAGGTCTGCTTCCCGTTGCCGTAGAGAACGTTCGTGCACCCTTGGCCGCCGACGTTGTTGATACTACCGATCTCCTTATCGCTCTTCGGGTAGTCGAAAATGCTCGCGTAGGTCCCATAGTCGTCGATGATGTACTCGTAGGCGTTCGACGGAACCCGATTGGGAACAAGCGTCGCGAAACGGGGCCGCGCGCCCATATACGGGTGCGCCGCCGTTGTTTTACCGACGTATTCGGCATCGGGCGCTGCGTTTGAGGGCGCGATCGCCGGGGCGCCGCTGCACGCCGAGCAGATCGCGAGCGCAAGCATAGCACCGGCATATCTTCTTAAGACAGTCGAAATCACGACCTTACTCCTTCCGAGTAGGGACAATGTCACGGTATTTCTCGACCAAGACCGCGCCGAAGATTGCCGCGCGATACTCTGGAAGGCCTTCCACACCTCCGGTTTCGCCGACGTAAAACTTCTTCTGCGACAAAAAGCGCAGTCTTATCTTTCTGCTGCCACCGTTCCCAATGGAAAGTCGAACTCGCCCGTAAAGACTGCAATCGGTGAACCGCCGGCCGGGTACTTGTAAACCTCGCCGTTTCCGTTCCCCGCGTCTCCGCAAAAGACCACGCCGGTAGCGATCCAGGTTTGCGCGCAGTCGCCGGCATCCGCGAGCGAGACCGTGCCCTTCAAGGTCGCCTTCGTTCCGTTGATGGTGTATTGATACATCGCGTCAGCTACCTGATCGGTGACGGTCAGGTAGGTGCCGTCCCACTGCACGGAGCCGGGGAACTTCACGGTGTTACTCGTCGTAATGGTTTCGGATTTATTGCTGCCCGCCGGAATCTCGAGGAGCTCGAAGTTGGAGCCACCGGTAAACCCGTCGAAGAAGAGATTCCCCTTGGCATCGTAGCCGTCGAAGTACTCTCTGGCCAACGACGAGGTAACAACGCTTCCGGAGCCGCTTGCGTTCTTGAAGATAACAACGTCGCCGCCACCCGACCCATATAAGATCCCGACGGCGAGATCGCCGGTGGTATCCATTGCGCAACTCGACGGCATACCGGCGGAGACGGAGAGGTTCTTAATCAGCTTCTTGGGGACCCGGTACTCCGAGATCTGGTCGGCGCCCGCGACGATCCAGAAGATCTTCTTCCCGTAGCCGTAGAGGACGTTCGTGCACCCTTGGCCGCCGACATCGTTGATCTTACCGATCTCCGCATCGCCTTTTGGATAGTCGAAGATGCCGGCGTAGCTACCGTAGTCGTTGATGACGTACTCATAATACTTCGACTTCGCAATCCGGTCGGGAACGATCATCGGGTAACGCGTCAGCGCGCCAAACTTCCGGCTCACCGCCGCCGTTGTCTCACCGCCGTATCCGGTGTTGAGCGCAGCCTTTGACGGCGCGACCGCCATGTCACCCTGAACCTGTCCGCCGCACGCCGAGCAGATCGCGAGGACAAGCAGAGCACCGGCGTATTTCAGTAAACCAGTCGAATTCATTAGTCGCTCCTTTTGGCGTTCACCCTTCGCGCGCTGTTGGTGGACGCCTGGCGGCCGCCTAAGAGGGATAGCGGTCGCTCGGTCTTGCAGGCGACGAAAGAGGGACTTCGAAGCCCGCTTTGGTCACCACTGCGTTAGGAGCGAGATTTCAGATGCCAACTTTCAACGTTCGCGTGCTTATGCTGATCGCGGGAGCACTTTTTGCAACTTCGGCGTGCGAAGGAAACACGACCGTTCCGAATTACACGTCGCAGGCGTCCGCGCCAGGCGCGAGTGCCGTCGTTCCAGTCGACACGACCTCGATTCTTAAAAAACTTACCAAGAACGTCGAAATCGGCTCGACGGTCGATCCAAAGAATGGCGACACGGGACCCCGCGCAGGCTCCGTGGCCCGATCTACCTTCGGGCTGCTAAAGAAAGGGCAGTTGCTCGTTTGCAACTTCAACGACTCTGCGGGCACTGCCGGCAAAGGCACCACGATGGAAGTGCTCGATCCAGCCCCGCACTCCAAGCCCGTGACCTTTACGCAAAGTAGCAAGATCGAGGGCTGCGACGGTGATGCGGCGACGGCGACAAATCAAGTCTATGGCGCGGGGATGGTCAGCGGTCTCGTTTCGCGGTTCGACCAAAACGGCAAGTTCCAGAAGAGCCACGGGTCGCCCATCGAGGCTCCGTTCGACGACGCCGATGCATTCTGCGGTTTGGCTTACGCGCCTGAGGACATTTACATCGCAGATTCCAAGACCGGCGCGATCCTCAAGTTGGCGTTCGTCCCCGTTAGCTCCGGCAACGTAAAAGTAACCCAAGTGATAAGCGGCTTCGGGGTTAATAAGGAGTCTGGCTGGAGCGCCTTAGGACCATCCGGAATCCAATACAATAGCACGAGAACCGGAAGCCTTTGCAACGACACGCTTTATATCGTGGATGGGGTCGACAATACGGTTGTCGCCGTTTCGAACGCCAGCAACCTCCTTGCGAAGAACGAGATCGTGGTACAACCGGGTGGAAAGAAGTTCAAATGCGCTTACCCCAAAAAGACGTGCGCGACGGTGGTCTATAGCGGTTCGCCGCTCAACGCGCCGGTCGCCTCTGCTCTTCTACCGAACGGAAACCTCATCGTTGCGAACACTAAAGGTGGGAACACGCTTGTAGAGCTGACGCCGGCGGGGAAGGTGCTCGACACCAAAACCGTCGACACGAACTCGACCGCCGGCATCTTCGGGCTCGTTGCGACCGGCACGACCGATAGCGATACGGTGCTGTTCTACACCGATACCAACACGAACACGCTGCAAGAACTCGAGCCATAGCCGGAGCTTAAGACCGGTCAAGCCGCCTGCGTGCCAGCGATTCGGCTGCTAGGAGGGGCCGGGCAGGGAATGTTAGGCTTGCCTAAGTATCCTGTGAGGCATGCTTAAATGGCTGGCAGCCTTCTGGGCCCTGCTTCTCCTAGGCGCTCCGGCCACAGCCCGCGCCATCCCGCTCTTTGCGCACCAGTACGGGGTGACGTGCGAGAAGTGCCACTCGGTAATTCCGCACCTCAACCAGTTCGGCGCGGCTTTCTTGGCCTACGGCGAGCGCTTTCCCGGTGTCTCGTCGGGGCCGGCGTTTCCGATTTCGATCAAGACGAATCTCGTCGACTCGAGCGAGTATCAGGGCGACGGACCCAACGGCGCCGGGCTCCCTAAAGCGATCGTCGACGAAGTCGAGGCGTTCACGACGGCAACCATTGGATCGCGCGCGAACTACTTCGTGGAGCAGTACGTTGTCGACGGCGGCGAACCGGGGCTCTTACGCGACGCGTGGATCAGCGATCGCGTCAATCCGTGGGACGCTCACATTCCAGTTTATCTGCAGGGCGGCCAGTTCACGCTTCCGCTGCCGGTCGATCCCGAAACCTTTCGCGATACATACCAAGACTACACGCCCTACGTGCAAACGGTTGGCACCAATCCGTTCGACTTCTTCGATCCAAAGTTGGGCGCGCGCCTAGGCATCGGCGATCCGCTGCGAGGCTTGAACGTGCAACTTTTCAGCGGGCCCGGGTACGATCGTCAGAGCGGCCTCGCACCGACCGGCGCCGACACCGAAACCTATCTGCAAGATGCGATGGGGCCGTTCACCCTAAGCGCGTTTCGCTACGATGGACTGCGACCAACTGCGCTTGGGCCGTTCGACCGCTTCGAGCGGACCGGCTTCGGCTTTACGTACGGCCAATGGTCCCGGTTTTCCAGCGAAGCCGTGCTCATCGAAGGATCCGACTCCAACTGCGTCACCCCACATATTGGGAACTGCACGTCCAGCGGAGGCTTCGAACAGCTGCGCTACGCGTTGGGCCGGCAGCTCTTCTTTGAGGCCCGCTACGAGGGAACTGCCGATTCAAACGGCGGCTTTCAACGCGACGGCGTACTGCTGGGCGGTTACGGGCCGACCGAGAACACGCGCCTTACGATCGAGGACGTGATTTCGCACCAGCCTCAAACGAACAACACGATGAACGCGCAGTTCAGCATTGCGTACTGACCGCGGCGCAAGGCTCGTTCTTCTCTTTCTGGCGTGCGTGCTGTTTGGTGCGGCCCCTGCGCCGCGCGCAATCGATGCGGCCAAATCGAGCGCTCAGTTTAGCGTGGCGCACATTTGGGTGGAACGCGTCACCGGAACTGTTCCGATCCTGAGCGGCGGCGTGTCCTTAGAACCCGGCGCCGTGGTTCCACAGAGCGTAAGCGCGGTACTCGACGCAACGCACGTCACTACCGGCGAGCCGGACCGCGATCGCTCGCTCGAGTCGCCGGACTTCTTCGATGCCGTGAAGTTCCCGCGATGGACGTTCACCAGCACGCGGATCGTTTCAACGGGGGCGGCAACATTCGAGATGGATGGCGACCTCACGATCCACGGCGTGACGCAGCCGGAGCGGCTCGACGTTACGGTGATTGGCGATCCCGCGCATCCCGAGTATCGCGCGAAGGCGAAGATCGACCGGCATGCGTTTGGGATGATCCAAACGCGGCTGGATCCGACGATCGGAAATACCGTTGAAGTCACGCTCGATATCGTGCTGAAGTGAGGCAGGCCCCGTTAACCGTTTAGGGCAGCGGTCGCCTGCGCGATAGCGTTCAATGCTCGGGCCAGCGCCTTCTTTATCGTATCGGGATTACCACCCGCGAATGCGATCTCGGGAAAGCTCGTGAAGACGCGATCGATCGTGTGGTAGTACGAGTTTTGCAAGAGCCCGTCGCTTATGAAGAACGCGTTGCGCGAGGCTTGTTCTCGCGCGGCAAGCGCTTGCATTGCCGTAATGTCGCCTTGAACCTCCGCGCGCGCCATCGCAACGTCGGTCGCATGCGCCGCGGCAAGGTAGGCCTCGAGCGGCGCGCGCAGCTCGCCGAGCGTCATCGTGCCGTTGGTGCGCGTTATCGCGGTGACTTGTAATGGGGTCAGATCCTTAAGCAACTGCGCCGGAATCTCTTCGATGCGCAACGGCTCGACCGTGGCACTGGCCGCCCGCATTGCCTGGATACCGGTGACTTGGGCCGTGATGACGGCTTGCTTGAGGCCGGGATCGTACGTGCGCAACCCGTCGAGATTGTCTTCGGCGGTATGATGGGCGCCGAACGAACCGTAATAGCCGTTGCTCGTGCTCGGCACGCCGAGCATATACGCAAAGTTCTGATGGTCGGATCCGCCGCCCATCGGATTGAGCAACGGATCGACGCGCTGGTCGCGCGTGCCTAACATGCCTTTACCATCGACCGCCGGCACGACGTCGCAGATTTGCTTCATAAAAGCAAAGAGCCCGGGCGAGGCGCTCACCACAAACGGGTCGCCGGTCGTAAGTTGATCGGTATTAATGTATTGAAAGACGCTGCCGCGCAACTGCTGCCCGTTCTCATAGATGTAGGCCGCCGATCCAAACAGGCCGAGTTCGTGGCCGTCCCAGGATGCAAACTCGATCGTGCGCTTCGGCCGCCAGCCTTGCGCGGCCAACGCATGGAAGGCATCGGCGTCTTGCAGCAGGACGGTCGTGCCACTTCCTGGATCGATGGCGCCGAAGGTCATCGCGTCGCGGTGGCTGCCGATCATCACGATCGAGTCGGGCTGCGAGCTGCCCTTCATGTCGCCGAAGACCA